>JBBWZU010000399.1:0-5131 GCA_039649225.1 Hyphomicrobiales bacterium
GCCGTTGAAGTGGTAGATCGTGCGCGCGCCGCGATCCGCGATCAGCTTTGCGCGCGTCGGCTGGACAGTGCCGGACTCATCGCTCGCGCGGCTCTGCAGCGTGGCCGCTCCGCCGCTCCAGCGCCAGGGAACGCGAAAGCGCGTCACGGCCTTCGACAGGACGGGTTCCTGCAGCGCCGCCGTGGCCCAGCTACCGCCACCGTCGGCCGAGACTTCGACCTTGGTGATCTTGCCATAGCCCGACCAGGCCAGGCCGGAGATTTCGTAGAGGCCCGCCGCATTGAGCGTCATGCCGGGCGACGGGCGGGTGATGATGGATTTGGCTTCCTGCGGGAAACAGAACTGCAGCGCTTTTCCGTCGTCGCGCAAGATTGTATATTTCGAGGTCTCGTCCTTGGTCATGGTCGGGCCTTCGGTCAGCTTGATACGCCGAAGCCATTTGACCTGCATGTTGCCTTCGTAGCCCGGCAGCAGCAGCCGCATCGGATAGCCGTTCGACGGCCGCACCGGCTCGCCGTTCTGGTAGAGGGCAATCAGCGCGTCATCCATCGCCTTGGCGAGCGGCACGCTGCGGCTCATGCCGGCGGCATCCGCGCCTTCGGCCAGCAGCCACTGTGCCTTCGGATCGACGCCGGCTTCCTCGAGCAGCGTCGCGAGCCTGACGCCGGTCCATTCAGCACACGACAGCAGCCCGTGGATCGGCTGGACCCCGAGCTGAGCCGGCTCCTTCTGATAGAGCAGCGCGCTATTGCCGGCGCACTCGACGAATGCGATGCGCGACTCCATCGGATAGCGCAGCAGCGCATCGAGCGTGAAGATGAGCGGACGCGCGACCAGCCCGTGGATCAACAGCCGATGCGCTTGCGGGTCGATCTCCGGAATGCCGCTATGGTGCCGCTCGAAATGCAATCCGTTCGGCGTGATCATCCCGTCGAGCAGATGATGCGGCGTGCGCGACGTCCCGGTGCCGGTGGTGCCGGGCGCGCTCGCAAATATCCGCACCACTTTGCTGGCGAACCGCGATGGTTGTCCGTAGGCCACGAAGGGCGAGCCGGGTGTCTTCATCCAGGGTTCGACCGGCAGCGCCTCGGCGCCGAGCGTCTTGTCCGGCATCGCGACACTCGCGGCCGCGGCGCCGGCCAGGAAAATACGTCGATCAAGCAGCCCGTTGCCGGCCGCCGCATCCAGTGCGTCCGGCGTCGACTGTTTTCTCTTTCGCATCGCACCCTCCGGCGTTGGCGTTCAGTATTGCGGCGCTACCTTGGTTGCAGTCGCGTGCGGATTGCTTGCGCGATCTCATCGGGCGCAAGACCGGGCGGCAGGAATCCCAGATAGCGTCCATCCGCGCCGATCAGATAAATGAAGCCGGTGTGATCGACCGGATAGTTTTCCGTCACGGTCACCGGCCGCGCAAAATAGACCCGGTATGCGAGAGCTGCCCGGCGGATTGCCGGCACGGCGCCGGTCAGGGCGACGAAGCGCGGATCGAAGGAGGAAATGAATTCGGCAAGCCGCGATGACGTGTCCCGCTCCGGATCGACCGTGATGAACAGCGGCTGCACCGCGTCGGCCGCCGCGCCCAGTCTGTCGAGCGCCAGCGTGATCGCCTGCAGCTCGGTCGGACAGGCGTCGGGACAGGACGTGTAGCCGAAATACAGAACGACGAGCTTGCCGCGGAAGTCCGCATCGGTGCGCAGGCGGCCCGTCTGATCCGTAAGCTCGAACGGGCCTCCGACGGGCGCCTTGCCCGACAGCAGTCCTTCGATCAGCTCGGCGGCGGAGGGTTCGGCGGGCTCCGTGGCGATCGCGGGAGCCGACGCGAGCAGACCGGCGACCGCCAGGCCGCACAGCAACGAGATCCATGCGGAGCATGATCCGCTCATTCCCGCGCAAGCGGGAATCCAGGGCCCAATACGCCGGTCCAAGCATGGCGCCCTGGGTCCCCGCTTTCGCGGGGACGAGCGGGATTGATGTTGATTCAATCCCACCGGGACCACGGCGCCCTACTCCACGATCACCTGCCCATACATCCATGGATGCGGGGTGCAGATGTAGTAGTAGATGCCGGGCTTGCTGAACGTGACGGTCTTGCTTTCGCCGTTGGCGAGCGCACCGGTGCTCCAGTCGCCGACCGGCATGAATGCGGTCGCATCATGCGGAACGTCGCCGACATTGCTGAACGTTACCGTGGTGCCGGCCTTGATCCGCGTCCGTGCCGGCGCAAAGGAGTATTCGGTATTGCCGCTGCCGATCTTGATGGCATCGACGGCCACAGCGATCGGTCCAACCGGACCGGCGACGTTCGGAGGCGGCGGCGGCGGCCACAATGGGCTGAGCTGGCCCTTCAGCGAAAACACCCAGACGGCGTCGCCATATGAGCTGCCCTGAAGCTGATTACCGCCGGTCGCGATCGCGATGTACTGCTCGCCATCCACCTCATAGACCACCGGCGGCGCATCGGCGCCGAATCCGGTCTGGAAGCGGAACAGTTCCTTGCCGGTCCTGGCATCGAGCGCCAGGAAGTTGCCGTCCGGCTCGCCGCGCAGGACCAAGCCGCCGGCCGTGACGGTCGAGCCGCCGCCACCGCCGATCCGGTAGGGCGTCTTGTGCTGCCAGACGATCTTGTTGGTCTTGGCATCGATGGCGGTGAATGTGCCGCTCATCGGCGAGCCGATCGGCGCCGCTTGCCCGCCGCCGGTGTAGCGCAGCCCAACTTTATATTTGTCGCCGTAGCGCGTGAAGGCGCTGCTGCGCACCGTGCCGGGCACGTAGAGGTAACCGGTGTCGGGACTGTACGGCATCGGCGACCAGTTGGTTCCGCCGACACCCGACGGCTGGATCAGGACCGGAGTTTCCCAGAACGGCGTGTAAATGCAGCCGGCCTGGTCATAGCCGGGAAGTTTCTCGGCGCATTGCGGCACGACCGCATCGCCGACCGGGATCGGCTGCGTGGCGGCCGTCTTCTGCCGCGGGTCTTGCGGGACCGGTTTCTCCTCGATGCCGATCAGCGGTTTCCCGTTGGTGCGGTCCAGGATGTAGACCCACCCGGTCCGGCCGGCTTCGGCGATCCCCTTGCGCGGCTGCCCGTCAATGACGGTGTCGAAGAGAACGACCGGGCTTGCCGCGTCATAGTCCCAGATGTCGTGATGCACCTGCTGAAAGTGCCAGGCGTATTCGCCGGTCTTCGCCTTGAGGGCAACGAGCGAGGTACAGAACAGATTGTCGCCCGCGCGCATCGAACCGTCATAGTCCGGCCCGCAATTGCCGACCGCAAAGTAGATGAGCCCGAGTTCCGGATCGACGGCCGGCGTGTTCCAGATCGCGGCGCCACCGCGCATCGCATGGTCGGTGCCGGGCGGCCAGGTCTCGCTCCCCTTCTCGCCGGGGCCGGGCAGCGTGAACCAGCGCCACAGGATCTCACCGGTCTTGGCACTGAGCGCGGTCAGCCGCCCGCGCACGCCGAACTCGCCACCGGTGATGCCGCTGTAGATGACGCCGTCATAATAGAGTGGCGCGCTGGTGACGCCGTAACCGTTCTCCCATTTCTCGATCGGCGCCTTCCACGCGACCTTGCCGGTCTTCATGTCGAGCGCGACGACATTCGCATCGAGCTGTCCGAGGTAGATCTGTCCCTCGCCCATCGCGAGCCCGCGGTTGGCCCAGCCGCAGCACACGGTGGAGATTTTCTGATCGATGCCGGACCAGTATTCCCAGACGATCTCGCCGGTCTTGGCATTGAGGGCAAAGACGTCGTCATTGCCGGTGACGACATACATGATGCCGTCCTTGACCAGCGGGGACGCCTCGAACGAATACTTTCCGCCGACGCCCGAGCCCTTCAGGCGCGTCATCCAGGCGCCCTTCATCTGCCCGACGTTGCTCGTGTCGATCTGCTTGAGCGTGGAATAGCGGTTGTTGGTGAGATTGCCGCCGTTGGTGACCCAGTCCTTGCCGACCGGACTGCGCAGCAGGAGGTCGATCTCCGGATCGGCCGCCAAGGCTTGCGTTTGTGCGATGATGGGAAGAATGAATACGATCGCTACCAAAAACGCATAGGAAACCGTGCGCCAAGCGCGCCCACACATCGCCGCCTCCCTGTTTTTATGCTGGCGTTTTCACCAGTCATGTCTCGATCAGAGCAATCAAGGCTACGCTCCCGCCTTGCGACTTCCGCAGTGTCAATCTCGCAGGGCAGTCAAGATGACGACGCATGATCAAGACGCATGCGGAATTTGTCTGACACGCGAGGTATGCCAGCCAACGTCCGCAAACTTTAGGTGAAAGTACCGTTGGACGCCGCCAACGCGGTGATCCGATCAAGCGTCCGCCGCAACAGGCAACGCCTCGATCGACCTCAATCCAAGTCGCTTGCGCCAACGGATTTGCGCGGGCTCGGCCGCTAGGCGGAGTTTTGGCCAGCGCGTGAACAGCGCTTGCAGCGCCGATATGCCTTCGATGCGCGCAAGCTGATGGCCAAGACAGAAATGGATTCCAGTTCCAAAGGAGATGTGCCGGTTCGGCCGCCGCTCGAGATCAAGCTGGCGAGGACACGCGTTTGCTTCCGGGTCCATGTTGGCCGCCGCCAGCATGACCATGATCCTGTCGTCCTTCTTCAGGCGAACCCCATCGATCTCCACATCCCGTCGCACGATGCGAGGCTTTGAGAACTGCACTGGCGACACGAAGCGCAGGAACTCCTCGACCGCGAGGCCCGCCCGGCTCCAGTCCTGCATCAGCCAGTCCCGCAGGCGGGGATCTTTCAGAAGCTCATAGACCGATCCGCTGATCAGGTGCGTTGTGGTTTCCGATCCCGCTCCAAGAAGCAGGAAAACCATCGAAACCATCTCGTTGCCACTGATGCGTCCACCTTCCTTCTCGACCTGGACAAGCTCGGCGATCAGCCCCTCGCCGCCATGCTGGCGAACCAGCGCCAGGCGCTCTTCCAGGTAGCGCTTCATCCGCCAAAGACCCAGGATCATGCGCAGGACGCCGAGCGCATTGGTGAGCCGCCCGGCTGTATTCGCCCAGGCGATGAATTTCGGCCGGTCGGCCGCCGGCAGGCCCAGCAGCTCGCAGATGACCGACAGCGGCAGCGTCCGCGCATAGCGCTCGACAAGATCGGCCGGACTGC
>JBBWZU010000416.1:0-2708 GCA_039649225.1 Hyphomicrobiales bacterium
ACCAGCAGCGAGTCGTCGAGCGGCACGATGTCCATGATGTTGGAGGCCGGCTGCACCACCGCGCCGACCGTCGTGACGTTGAGCTTGTTGACGATGCCCTTCACCGGCGATTTCAGCTCGGTGCGGCGCACCCGGTCCTGCGCGGCGCGGATATTCTCTTCCAGCACCGCGAGATCGCCCTTCGATTTTGCGAGGTCTTCCTCGGCCTGTGCGCGGAACGCGGTCCGCGCATTCACGCCGCGCGATTGCGCTTCCTGGATGCCGGCATTGGCCTTGGTCATCGAAACGCGGGTGACGTCGAGCTGGCCGCGCATATCGGTCGCCTGGCGGTCGAGCCGCAGCATCTCGATTTCCGGCACCACCTTCTGCTGATAGAGCTTGCGGGTGATGTCGACCTCCTTGTTGAGCAACGCCAGCGTCTCGGCGAGGCGCTTCTCGGAGGCGCGGTATTCTTCCAGCTCGGTGCGCCGCTGTTCCTCCTGGCGGCTGACGACATCGATGTCCTGCGCCAGCTTGCGTACGCGCGCTTCGAACAAAGCGCGTTCCGCATCGACCGAGCGCGGCGCATCGCGGATCAGCTCATCGGGGAACACCACCTTGTCGCGGCCGAGCGCTTCGGTCTCGAGGCGGATCACGCGCGCCGCCATCGCGGCGCGGCGCTCGCGGATCTCGCCGAATTGCGAGGCGAAACTCGTATCCTCGATGCGCACCAGCGGCTGGCCCTCGGAGACGAGCGAGCCTTCCTGAACCAAAATCGCCGCGATGATGCCGCCTTCGAGCGATTGGACCACTTGCATCTGGCGCGAGGGAACGACGCGTCCATTGCCGCGCTTGACCTCGTCGAGCACGGCGAAGTGCGCCCAGATCAGGCCGACGACGAACATCGCGAGCACCGACCACAGCAGCATGCGCGCGGTGCGCGGCGTACGCAGCTCCACGGCGGCACGAACGTCATTGGCAAAGGCGAAATCGCTATGACTAGCCATTGGCGCGCATCCCCGGCGCCACCGCGATTCCGGCGGGCTTTGCCGGCTGCTGCGCGCCTGCGGGCTGTTGCGCGCCTGCGGGCTGTTGCGCGCCACGCAGCCACTCGATCACCTTGTCGCGCGGCCCGTCCTGGATCAGTCTGCCCTGGTCGAACACCAGGAGCCGATTGACGAGGTTGAGCAGCGAGGGGCGGTGGGTCGACACGATGATGGTCATCTCGGCGGCGGCAAGACCCTTGAGCCGTTCGAGGAATTCGCTTTCGCTGCGGGTATCGAAGTGGGCGGTCGGCTCGTCGAGGAACAGGATCTTGGGCTTGCGCAGCAGCACGCGCGCGAGACCGATCGCCTGCTTCTGCCCGCCCGAGAGGCTGCGCCCGCCTTCAGCGATCATCATGTCGTATCCGAGCGGATGACCGGCAATGAAGGTTTCGACGCCGGACAGGCGCGCGGCGGCGAGGATTTCCTCGTCGGTCGCGTCGGGCTTGCCGAGCGCGATGTTGTCGCGCAGTTTTCCGAAGAACAGATCGACGTCCTGCAGCACGAAGCCGACGCCGCCGCGCAGATCGGCGGGGTCGTACTGGCGGACGTCGACGTCGTCGATCAGGACCTGGCCGTCGGCCGGATCGTAGAACTCGGCGATCAGGCGGCCGACCGTCGTCTTGCCGGAGCCGACGCGCCCGACGATACCGACGCGCTCGCCCGCCTCGATGCGAAACGAGACCTTGTCGAGCGCGGCGGTCGTGGCGCCCGGATACTTGAAAGTCACGGTGTTGAATGCCACGCGGCCGTGCGTCACCTGGCGCGCGACGTAACTGCGCTCCGGCGGACGTTCGCGCTCGAGCGACATCACCCGGTTCATGGCCTTCATGGAGATGGAGGTCTGGGTCGCCCGCGTGATCAGGGCCGCGATGCTGGCAATCGGCGCCAGCACGCGTCCGGCCAGCATGTTGGCGGCGACCAGCGCGCCCATCGTGAGCTTGCCCTCCAGGATCAGGAAGACGCCGATGCCGACGATCATCAGGCTGGTGATCTGTTGCGCGCTGCTCGCCGTGGTGAGCGCGAGCGATGACCAGAAGTGGACGTCCTCGCCCGAGCGCGCGGTCGCGGCGACCGATCGTTCCCATGCGGACTGCATCCGGGCTTCGGCGCCCACCGCGCGCACGGTCTCGATCCCGTTCAGCGATTCGATCAGCACGCCGTGCCGCGCCGAGGATTCGGCCTGCAGCCGGCGCATCGCGCGGTCGAGCGGGGCCTGCAGCAGAAAGCCGGTTGCGATCATCAGCGGGAGCATCAGCAGCGGAATCCACGCCAATGGGCCCGCGATGAAGAACAGAACCGCGATGAAGATGATGGCAAACAGCAGATCCATCGCCGAGACGACGCTGCCGGAGGTGAAGAACTCGCGGACCGAATCGAAGTCGCGCATCTGATTGGCAAGGATGCCGATCGAGGTCGGCCGCTGCGCCATCTTGACCGACATCACGTGCTCGAAAATATTCGCCGCAAGCACGACGTCGAGCTTCTTGCCGGTCATGTCGGTGATCTTGCTGCGCACGATGCGCAGCAGGAAATCGAAGCCGATCGCGATCGTCAGTCCGATCGCGAGCGCGATCAGCGAGGGAATCGCGCCGTTCGGCACCACGCGATCGTAGACGTTCATGATGAAGAGCGGCGAGGCCAGCGCCAGCATGTTGATGATCAGCGCCGCGATGGCGATATGGC
>JBBWZU010000678.1:0-7885 GCA_039649225.1 Hyphomicrobiales bacterium
CCCGAGGACAAGTTCGACCACCTTCCCGCCCCGACACGAGCCGCAACGCGCGCGCGCGGTGTCACAGGCTTCGTGACCGTGCAGGAAGGCTGCGACAAGTTCTGCACGTTCTGCGTAGTGCCCTATACCCGCGGCGCCGAGGTCTCGCGGCCGGCCGAAAAGATTCTCGCGGAAGTGCGTAACCTTGTTTCCGGCGGCGTGCGCGAGGTGACGCTGATCGGGCAGAACGTCAACGCCTATCACGGCGCGGGGCCGGACGGCCGCGCCTGGAGGCTCGGCCGTCTGCTGCATCGCGTCGCCGACATCTCCGGCGTGCTGCGTCTGCGCTACACCACCAGCCATCCGGGGGATATGGACGACGATCTGATCGCCGTGCATCGCGACCTGCCGCAACTTGCACCGCAACTCCATCTGCCGGTCCAATCAGGATCGGACCGCGTCCTGCAGGCGATGAACCGCCGCCACACGCGGGCGGACTATCTGCGCACCGTTGATCGCCTGCGCGCCGCGCGGCCGGACCTGGCGCTGACCTCGGACTTCATCGTCGGCTTCCCGGGCGAGACCGAAGCCGAGTTCCGCGACACGCTCACGATCGTCGATGAGGTCGGCTACTCGGATTCGTTCTCGTTCAAGTACTCGCAGCGGCCCGGCACGCCGGGCGCCACGATGGCCGATCAGGTCGCCGAAGAGGTAAAGACCGAGCGGCTGCATCGTCTTCAAGCCGCAATCAAACGGCGCCAGCTCGCCTTCAACGCGTCATGTCGAGGGCTTACCTTCGACGTCCTGATGGAAAAGCACGGCCGCGACGCTGGCCAACTCACCGGTCGCTCGCCATATCTCCAGCCGGTGCAGGTGATGGCGCCGGCTGCCCTGATCGGTACAATTGTACCGGTTACGATCACCGGAACCATCTCGAACAGCCTGTTTGGGGCGCTCGCGGGGACGCCTCGAATCGATGCAGACTCACCCCTCGCTGCCGCAGGAGCCTGAATCGTTGCGCACCGTTCCGACTGCCAATGGATTGGTCGCCTCCGTTTCGGAGGCGGATGAGATCGCGACAACGCAGGCCGTGCTCACTTTCGATGACAATCGCATCGCCTCGACGCTGTTCGGCCAGTACGGCCAGAACCTCGCGCTGATCGAACGCAAGCTCAACGTCGTGGCCGACTCGCGCGGCAATCAGGTCACGCTCGAGGGCTCGCGCGATGCCTGCGAGCGCGCGCGCCGCGTGCTCAACAGCCTGTACGAGCAGGTCAAGCGCGGCCACGATCTCACGCAAGGCGACGTCGACGGCGCGATTCGTCTTGCCATCGCGCAAGGCTCGCTGTTCGATTTCGAATCCGCCGATCGTCCGGCCTTCGAGCAGATCAACGTGCGCAAGCGCCCGGTGCGCGCGCGCACCTCGGGCCAGGACGGCTATATCCGCGCGCTCAAGCGCCACGAGCTCGTCTTCGGCGTCGGCCCGGCCGGCACCGGCAAGACCTGGCTCGCGGTCGCGCATGCGGTCGCGCTGTTCGAGCGCAAGGAAGTCGATCGCATCATCGTATCGCGTCCCGCCGTCGAAGCCGGCGAGCGGCTCGGCTTCCTGCCGGGCGACATGCGCGAGAAGATCGATCCCTATCTGCGGCCGGTCTATGACGCGCTGTTCGACCTGATGGACGCGCGCATCGTGGAGCGCGCGATGCAAAGCGGCGAGATCGAGATCGCGCCGCTCGCCTTCATGCGCGGGCGCACGCTGGCGAACGCGGTCGTGATCCTCGACGAGGCGCAGAACACGACCTCGATGCAGATGAAGATGTTTCTCACTCGTCTCGGCGAGAACAGCCGCATGATCGTGAACGGCGATCCGAGCCAGATCGATCTGCCACATGGCCAGACGTCGGGCCTGTCGGAGGCGGTGCGGCTGCTCGCCGGTGTCGAAGGTGTCGGGCACGTCACGTTCACGGCCGAGGACGTGGTGCGCCACGAGCTGGTCGCGCGCATCGTGCAGGCCTACGACGGCGACGCGGCGCGCAAGCGCGAGGGCAGCCGATGAGCGCCGCGGACAATATCGATGTGATCGTCGAGTCGGCGCAGTGGGATGCACTGCCGGACGCGCAAGCGGTGGCGCGCAACGCCATCGCCCAGGCGCTTGCCGCGCTCAATGGCCGGGCGGATGCCGAGCTCGCCGTGCTTTTGACCGACGACGCGGCGGTCCGAAGGCTCAACGCCACATGGCGCGGGCTCGACAAGCCGACCAACGTGCTGTCGTTCCCGGCCGCCGAGGCGCCGGAGCCGCATCACCTCGGCGACATCGCAATCGCATTCGAGACGACGGCGCGCGAGGCCAAAGACGAAGGCAAGCCGCTGGCCGACCATCTTGCCCATCTGGCGGTGCATGGATTTCTTCATCTGGTGGGCTACGATCACGAATCGGACGCCGACGCGGAGACGATGGAGCAACTCGAGCGCGACATTCTCGCGCGCCTGAACGTGCCGGACCCATACCTCGCGCCGATAAGCGCCGAAGCGACCGGGGTCTGATCCAGCCGCCATGCCCGACACCGACGCGCCAAGTCGCAGCGATTCAAACAACGCCAGTGCTCCGCTGGAACGCGTGAACCTGCCCGCCGTGATCCCGCCTGCGGCGCAGCCCGAGCCCGCGCGCGATCCGGGCGACAGCTGGCTCACGCGCGTGATGCGCGCGGTGTTCGGCTGGAAGCCGAATTCGATGCGCGCCGATCTCGAAACCGTCCTGGAAAACGGCGCGTCGATCGAGAGCGGCTTCTCGCCCGAAGAGCGCACGATGCTCAAGAACATCCTGGCGCTGCGCGGGCGCAGGATCGACGACGTCATGGTGCCGCGCGCCGACATCATCTCGGTGCAGCAGGACATTCCGCTCGGCGAGCTGATCAAGGTGTTCGAGGGCGCCGGGCATTCGCGTCTGGTCGTCTACAACGAGACGCTCGACGACCCGGTCGGCATGGTGCACATCCGCGACGTGATCGGCTACATGGTACGTCACGCGCAGATCGATCCCGCTGCCAAGACGCGGCGCAAGAAGCCGTTTCCCGCCGACCTCGACCTCAAGGCGATCGATCTCGGTGTCGCGTTGTCAGCCGCCAAGATCATCCGCGAAATCCTGTTCGTTCCGCCCTCGATGCCGGCGATCGACCTTCTGGCCAAGATGCAGACGACACGCATCCATCTTGCGCTCGTCATCGATGAATACGGCGGCACCGACGGCATCGTGTCGATGGAGGACATCGTCGAGCAGATCGTCGGCGATATCGAGGACGAGCACGATGATGACGAAGTGCCCTCGGTGGTGCCGCAGGCCGACGGATCGTTCCTCGCCGATGCGCGCGCGCCGCTCGAGGACGTGGTCGCGATCGTCGGCTCCGAATTCGATGTCGCAGACGTCACCGACGAGGTCGACACGCTTGCCGGCTACATGATGACCCGGGTCGGGCGGCTTCCCTCGCGCGGCGAGGTGGTGCCCGGTCCGGGCGATTTCGAAATCGAGGTGCTCGACGCCGATCCGCGCCGGCTAAAGAAGGTGCGCATCACCCGCCACAAGGGTCGTCCCGCACGGCGCGAGCGAAGCGCCGGACCGCGCGAGGCGGGTGCGCGCGGCGAAACGGCGCCCACCGCATCTCCTCTGCCGGAATCCGCGCCCGACAAAGGCGCACCGTGAACGAAGCGAGCGCGCGTATCGCGCGGCTGTCGCATGCAGTTGTGCTCGCTTGGGGCTGGCGGCGGGCATTGATTGCATTTGCGGCAGGCGCGCTGTCGGCGCTGGCGCTCGCGCCGGTGAATGCCTTCCCGGTGCTGTTTCTCACGTTCCCGGTCGCCATCTGGCTGATCGAGGGCGCCTCCGCGGGCCGGCTCGGCGGCGTGATCAGCGCGGCGATCGCCGGCTGGTGGTTCGGGTTCGGCTATTTCGTCGCCGGGCTCTACTGGATCGGCCTTGCATTCCTGGTCGACGCCAAGACCTTCGCGTGGCTGCTGCCGTTCGCCGTCATCGGGCTTCCCGCCGGATTGGCATTCTACACCGCGCTCGCATTTGCGCTCGCCCGCATGCTGTGGACGCGCGGACCGATGCGCGTCCTCGGCCTGGCGGTCGCGCTCACCGCGACCGAATGGCTGCGCGGCCATCTGCTCTCGGGCTTTCCGTGGAACACGATCGGCTATTCGCTCACCGGACCTTTGGTGCTGGCGCAGGCCTCCGCGCTGATCGGGCTATGGGGACTGACGTTTCTCGCGGTCTGGCTGTTCGCAAGCCCGGCCGTACTGGCCGACGAGGCAAGCGATACGCGGCGGCCATGGTTGATGATGGCGATCCCGCTGGCGATCGTTGCAGTGTTCGCCGCCTATGGCGCGCTGCGTCTCCAGGGCTCACCGACGCAATACGTCGACGGCGTTAAGCTGCGCATCATGCAGCCAAATCTGACGCAGGACGAGAAGTTCAACTACAGTGCCAAGACCGAAGTGATGCGCCGGTATCTTGCGCTCTCGGATCGCTCCGCCGGCCCCGGGGCAACCGGCGTGAAGGACGTGACGCATCTGATCTGGCCGGAATCGGCGTTTCCATTTTTTCTGGCGCGCGAACCCGCCGAAATGGCGAAGATCGCCAACCTGCTGCCGCCGAACACGCTGCTGATCGTCGGAGCGGCACGACCCGCCGCGATGGCCCCGACGCCCGGCATCGTGCGCGCCTACAACTCAATCTACGTCATCGACCACGACGGCGCGATCCTGTCGACTTACGACAAGCTGCATCTCGTGCCCTTCGGCGAGTATCTGCCGTTCCAGGATTTCCTCGAAAGCCTCGGCTTGATGCAGCTCACCAAAGTGCGCGGCGGATATGTTCCCGGCACCTTGCGCAAGCCCATCGTGATGCCGGGCGCGCCATCCTTCCTGCCGCTGATCTGCTATGAGGTCGTGTTTCCGGGCGAAGCCGTCCCGCGCGGCGAACGGCCCGGCTGGCTCCTGAATCTCACCAATGACGGCTGGTTCGGCCAAAGCTCCGGCCCCTATCAGCACCTGCAACAAGCCCGCGTGCGGGCGATCGAGGAAGGCCTGCCGCTGGTGCGCGCCGCGAACACCGGAGTGTCAGCGGTGATCGATCCGGTCGGACGGATTGTCCGGTCATTGGGGCTGGGCACCGAAGGGGTGCTTGATTCGGCTTTGCCGCAGCCCCTCGCCCCGACCCTTTATGCGCGCCTCGGCGACGGCCCGGCGGGCCTGATGGTGCTGGCAGCGCTGGCTCTGGTATTTGAACGCCGCCTGCGGCGGCGGAATTGATAAATTGATCATGAAATTGGTCGTCAAATAATTTCTACCCTAAAAAATATACGGGCAATGGTTCTATGATACCGCGAGTTCCACAGGAGCACTCGTGGTAACATGGTTCGCGTAGCGCACCTGTCCATTGCTGGTCTGGTGACGGCATTGCTTTCTCGCGCCGCGTGCATGAGGTTGCAGGAGCGCGAAGAGCTGACTGGAGAATCGCATGCCGAAAAAGGCACCTAACCCGATCGACAAGCACGTCGGGAGCCGGGTTCGCATGCGGCGCATGATGTTGAGTATGAGCCAGGAGAAACTTGGTGACGCGCTCGGTCTGACGTTCCAGCAGGTGCAGAAATACGAGAAGGGCTCAAACCGCATTGGCGCGAGCCGGCTGCAACAGATCTCGCTGATTCTGCAGGTGCCGATTTCGTTCTTCTTCGAGGGCGCGCCGCCCCCTCCTGGCGATCAGCTGGGCCTCGGCGAGGCACCCTCACCCGCCTATGTGACCGACTTCCTGGCCACCACGGATGGCCTCACGCTGGTCAAGGCCTTCATGCGCATTCCCAGCTCGAAGCTGCGCCGGCGCATCGTCGACCTGGTCGAGGAGATGGCGAACGGCACCGCGGAAACCGCCTAGTGCTCGCCGCGATATGATGGGAATTTCAAATTCGCCTCCCTAGGGGGCAGAGGCGGGATTCCTCCACCGCCGCAGCCCACGACAGCCCACATCTTGACCGCGCCGGTTGACGCTGTAAGAAACGCCCCCGCCGAGCCGCGCCCGCGGTCACGGATGACCCGCGAGGAGTGACCGACAGTGTCCCGCAAGAACTATCTCTTCACCAGCGAATCCGTGTCCGAGGGCCACCCGGACAAAGTGTGCGACCAGATCTCCGACGCGATCCTCGATGCGTTCATCGAGAACGATGTCAAACTAGGCATCGCCGATGACAGCCTGGTGAACACGCGGCTTGGCTGCGAAACGCTCACCACCACCAACAAGATCGTGATCGCGGGCGAAGGACGTGGCCAGTCCCCGTTGTTCCACAAGCACGGCGACAAGGCGGTCATCAATCGCGAGATGATCACCAACATCGCGCGCGGTGTCGTCAAGGACATCGGCTACGATCAGGACGGCTTCTCGTATTATGGCGCCGACGTCGAGGTGCTGTTGCACGGCCAGTCGCCCGACATCGCCATGGGCGTCGACGCCAAGAAGAAGAAGCACGGCGAGGAGGAAGGTGCCGGCGACCAGGGCATGATGTTCGGCTACGCCTGCACCGAGAGCGAGATCTACGAAAAAGGCTCGTTCATGCCGGCGCCGATCTTCTTCGCGCACCGCATCCTGCGCACGCTCACCGAACAGCGCCGCTCGGGCAAGCTGTTCGACCTGCAGCCCGATGCCAAGAGCCAGGTCACGGTGCAATATGTCGACGGCAAGGCGGTCGGCTGCACCAAGGTCGTGGTCTCGACGCAGCACAATGAGAAGAGCCGCAACGGCAAGAAGTACACGCCCGGCATGGTCAAGGACCTGATCGGCACCGCAGTCGAGTCCTCGCTGCCGAAGGGCTGGATGCCGAAAAAGCCGTCCGACTTCCTGGTCAATCCCACCGGCAACTTCGTCATCGGCGGTCCGGACGGCGACTGCGGTCTGACCGGCCGCAAGATCATCGTCGACACCTACGGCGGCTATGCGCCGCACGGCGGCGGCGCGTTCTCCGGCAAGGATCCGACCAAGGTCGACCGCTCGGCCGCCTATGCGTCGCGCTACCTCGCCAAGAACGTGGTCGCGGCCGGCCTCGCCGATCGCTGCACCATCCAGGTCGCCTACGCGATCGGCGTCGCCGATCCGATGTCGCTTCTTGTCGATCTGCACGGCACCGGCAAGGTCGACGAGCGCAAGCTGGAGAAGGTTTTGCCAGAAATGTTTCGGCTGACGCCGACCAACATCCGCCGCACGCTCAAGCTGTGCCGGCCGATCTATCGCCGCACGTCCGCCTATGGCCATTTCGGCCGCGCCCCCGACAAAGACGGCGGCTTCTCCTGGGAGAAGATGGATCTCGCCGCAAGCCTGAAGAAGGCGTTCTGAGGCGGCGCATCGTCTCTCTCACGCAATGGCCGGGCCAAAGCCGTCCGAAGGACGGCGTCGCTTCGCTCGCCTATGCCCGGCCATTTGCTTTTTTGGCACGTGTTGTGTTTGACCGGACGCGATGACCAATGATCCGCCACGTCGGCAGGGCGCGTTCTTCGGCCGGCGCAAGGGACACCCTTTGCGGGCGCGTCAGGCGGACGTGTTTTCCACACTGCTGCCGCGCCTCGCGATCGATCTGACGGCCGCCCCGCCTGCCGGTCTCGCGACGCTGTTTCCAGTGCCGGTCGACGAGGTTCGCGTCGAGATCGGTTTTGGCGGGGCCGAGCACCTGCTGGCGCAGGCGCAGCTGCATCCCCGCACCGGCTTCATCGGCTGCGAGCCCTTCGTCAACGGCATGGCGAAGGCGCTCGCCATCATCGATGCGCAGAAGATCGCAAACATCCGGCTGCATCCCGCCGACGCAATGGAATTGCTCGACTGGCTGCCGGACGCCGCGATCGCGCGCGTGGATCTGCTCTATCCCGA
>JBBWZU010000454.1:0-11510 GCA_039649225.1 Hyphomicrobiales bacterium
TGCTCGGTCAGCAGGTGATCGTCGAGAATGTCGGCGGGGCGGGTGGCATGACGGGCGCGGCCCGCGTCGCCAAGGCGGTGCCCGATGGCTACACGGTGCTGCTCGGCGGCAGCGCCACGATGACGACAGTGCCGGCGCTCTACGGCAAGAAGACGCCGTACAATCCGTTGACCGATTTCGAGCACGTGGTCCAGTTCGCCGACTCGGCGCGCATCCTGATCGCCCGCAAGGATTTTCCGGCCAATTCGCTCAAGGAGTTCGTCGCCTACGCCAAACAGAATACCGAGACGTTGAAATACGGCAGCTCGGGCACCGGGGCGGGCGCGCATATCTGCGCGCTGCTGCTCGACCAGGCGATGGGCCTGAAGATCACCCATGTGCCCTATCGCGGCTCCGGCCCCGCGATGCAGGATCTGCTCGGGGGCCGTATCGATTACATCTGCGAACAGGTTTCGACCGCCGTGCAGCAGATCAAGGCCGGTACCGTCAAGCCGATCGCCACGATGGGCTTGAGCCGTTCCGACGTGCTTCCCGAGCTGAAGACGGCGACCGAAGAGGGCTATGATCTGAATTGTGCGTCGTTGAGCGCTTTCGAATTTCCCAAAGGAACGCCCGAGGCGATCGTCAATCGTCTCGCCGAGGCGACCAACAAGGCGGTCGCGCTTGCTTCCGTGCGTGAGCGATTCGAGACGCTTGGCGTCTCGGTCGAGCCGCCGGAGCGGCGCACGCGCGCCTATTATGCGAAAAGCCTGCCGCCCGAAGTGGAGAAGCAGGCCGCGGTCATGAAGGCCGGCGGGTTGAGCGCGGAGTAACGCAAAGCAGCAGCGTAGAACGGGCAAAAGGCGCAACTTGTCCGCCGAAGCCCGCCTTCGGGCGAAGGGGATGCGCCGTGCCCGCCGCACAAACACGCGGGCACGCTTCGCTTTGCCTGCGCTTATTCACGTGCCTCTCAGGGTGATGGCCGTCACCAACCAATCTACGCCGCCGCCTTCCTGCTCTTCGGCTGCACCTCGGCGGTGTAGTCGTTCATCAGCTGCTCGCAGATCTTGCCGGGCGTGAATTTCCAGTTCGCGATCTCCGACACCGGCGTGACTTCCGCCGCCGTGCCGGTGAGGAAGCACTCGGTGAAGCCGTTGAGCTCGTCCGGCATGATGCGGCGCTCGATCACCTCGATGCCGCGGCGCCGGGCAAGATCGATTGCGGTCGAGCGCGTGATGCCGGCCAGGAAGCAGTCGGCGATCGGCGTGTGGATCTTGTCGTCCTTGATGAAGAAGATGTTCGCGCCGGTGCACTCGGCGACGCGGCCCTGCCAGTCGAGCATCATGGCGTCCGCATAGCCTTTGCGCTCGGCCTTGTGCTTGGAGATGGTGCAGATCATGTACAGGCCGGCGGCCTTGGCGAGCGCCGGGATGGTTGCGGGGTCGGGCCGGCGATATTCGGCAAGGTCAAGCCGGATGCCTTTCAGCTTTTGGGCCGGATCGAAGTAGCTCGGCCATTCCCAGGCCGCGATCGCCAGATGGATGGTGTTGTTCTGCGCCGCCACGCCCATCATCTCCGAGCCGCGCCAGGCGATCGGACGCACATAGGCGTCCGGGCGGTTGTTCTTCTCGATGACCAGCTTCTTGGCGGCGTCGATCTCGGCCACCGTGTAGGGAATCTCGAAATCGAGGATCTGGGCGGAGCGGCGCAGCCGCTCGGAGTGCTCGGTGCTCTTGAAGATCTCGCCCCCATAGGCGCGCTCGCCCTCGAACACCGCGCTGGCATAGTGCAGGCCGTGCGTCAGCACGTGCACATTGGCTTCACTCCATTTGACGAGCTTGCCATCGTACCAGATGACGCCATCGATCTTGTCGTAGGACTGCGCAGCCATGACTTGCTCCTTGCGCCGCTCAGCGGCGGCTTGCCTGTGCGTTTCCCATTCCGGGCCGCGGCGCTTTTGCGTCATCGGCCAAGTCTGGGTAATGTTCAGCCCGTTTTGCGCAACCGCGCTGGGCGGACCAGTGATGATCGCCACGAAGGCATTCCGAGCACGATCCTTTCGTGAAAGCGTGCTGTGGAGTAACAATCAAACAGAAATATGTCAACATGGCTGACATAATTTTTTCTCGGAATAGCGGCCCCGCGTCGCCCGCGGGGGCGGACGCGCGCCCGGCCAGCGCCGAGCCGGCGTGGGACGTCATCGAGCTTTTGTTCTTTGCTTACAGGGACTTCGTGTCCGATCCGGACCACGTGCTGGAGAGCCTGGATTTCGGCCGCGCGCATCACCGGGTGCTGCACTTCGTCAATCGCAATCCAGGTATGAAGGTCGCGGACCTGCTCGACATCTTGCGCATCACGAAACAATCGCTCGGCCGTGTGCTCAAGCAGCTCGTCGATGAGGGTTACGTGGTGCAGAAGGAGGGCCCCGACGACCGCCGCCATCGCCTCCTTTTCGTCACGCCGAAAGGCGAACAGCTCGCCATGAAACTCGCCGGCCTGCAGACCGAACGCATCACGCGCGCGTTGTCCGACCTCGGCCCCGGTGCGCACAAGGCGGCGCGGGAATTCCTCGCCGCCATGATCGACACCGACAGCCGCGACGCGGTGCTTCGCTTCATTGCGCGGGCCGATCGCGTGCGCACCACGAGGTGATCATGGCTCAGGCCGCGGCCGTACTGCCCGACGACGCTCCGCATCTGCTGGTGGTCGACGACGACCGTCGCATCCGCGACCTGCTCTCGCGCTTTCTGTTCGCCGAGGGCTATCGGGTCACCACGGCCGACAACGCCAAGGATGCGCGCGCCAAGCTCGAGAGCCTGTCGTTCGATCTCTTGATTCTCGACGTGATGATGCCGGGCGAGACCGGCTTCCAGCTGGCAAAGTCGCTGCGCGAAACCTCCGTGGTGCCGATCCTGATGCTGACCGCGAAGGCGGAAACCGAGAGCCGCATCACCGGCCTTGAGATCGGCGCCGACGACTACATGCCGAAGCCATTCGAGCCGCGCGAGCTCTCGCTGCGCATCGCCAATATCCTTCGCCGCACCATCGTGGCGCCGGTGCCGACCGTCGAGTCGGTGCGTTTCGGGGATTTCGTGTTTCATCTTGGGCGCGGCGAGCTGCGGCGCGGCGACGAAGCGATCCACCTGACCGACCGCGAGCGCGATATGCTGCGCGTGCTCGCGGCCATTCCGGGTGAGACCGTGCCGCGCCTTGCGCTGGCCGGCAATGGCGGCGGCGCGAACGAACGCGCGGTCGACGTGCAGGTGAACCGGCTGCGCCGCAAGATCGAGCGCGATCCGGCCAATCCGCTGTTCGTACAGACCGTTCGCGGCATCGGCTATCGGCTGGTCGTCTCTCCATGACGTCGCTCGACATGGGGCTGGCCACGCTTCGCACGGCGGCCGGGCACGTGTCGGCGGTATGGGATGCGATCGCGCGCTGGCTCAAGAGCTGGATGCCGACCGGCCTCTATGGCCGCGCGCTGATCATCATCATCGCGCCGATGGTGGTGCTGCAATCGGTCGTCGCATTCGTGTTCATGGAGCGGCACTGGAACACGGTGACGCGGCGGCTTTCGGCCGGGGTGGTGCAGGACATCGCGGCGGTGATCGATGTCTATCGCAGCTATCCGCAGGATGCCGAGCGCAACATCATCCGCCGCATCGCGCTCGAGCGCCTCTCGATGTCGGTCGATTTCCTGCCGGTGTCGGAAATGCCGCCGCCGGGGCCAAAGCCGTTTTTCTCGCTGCTCGATCAGGCGCTGTCGCAGGAGCTCAGCCGGCAGATCCGCCGTCCGTTCTGGATCGACGCGGTCGGCCGCTCCAACCTGGTCGAGATCCGGGTTCGGCTCGACGACACGGTGCTGCGCGTGTTCGCGCCGCGTAACGCCGCCTATGCGTCGAACTCGGAAATCTTCATCTTCTGGATGGTCGGCACCTCGCTGGTGCTGCTGACCGTCGCGATCATCTTTCTGCGCAACCAGATCAAGCCGATCCTGCGGCTCGCCGATGCGGCCGAGAGTTTCGGCAAGGGCCGCGACGTGCCGGGCTTCAAGCCGCGCGGTGCGCGCGAGGTGCGGCGCGCGGCGCTCGCGTTCATCGAGATGAAGCGGCGCGTCGAGCGCACCATGGAGCAGCGCACCACCATGCTTGCCGGCGTATCGCACGATCTGCGCACGATCCTGACCCGCTTCAAGCTCGAGCTGGCGCTGCTCGGCAATGCGCCCGAAGCCGACGCGATGAAGAAGGACGTCGATGAGATGGGCCGCATGCTCGAGGCTTATCTCGCCTTTGCCAAAGGCGACACCGGCGAGCAGCCGGCGCCGACCGACATGCCGGAATTCCTCGAGGAGTTGCGCGCCGACGCCGAACGCCATGGCCATAAGGCCAGCGTCTCGTTCTACGGCCATCCGCTCGTCACGGTGCGGCCGGCGGCGTTGCGGCGCTGCCTCGGCAATCTGGTGTCGAATGCGTCGCGCTTTGCCAAGGCGATTTCGATCACCGGCCATCGCGATCATCGCTGGCTGACGGTGAGCGTCGACGATGACGGCCCGGGGATTCCCGCCGAGATGCGCGATGAGGTGTTCCGGCCGTTCCTGCGGCTCGACGATGCGCGCAACCAGGACGAGGGCGGCACGGGGCTGGGTCTCGCCATCGCGCGCGACATTGCGCGCGCGCATGGCGGCGATATCACGCTCGGCGACAGCCCGATGGGCGGCTTGCGGGCGACCGTGCGCGTGCCGGTCTGACGGGCCTCAGGCCTGCGGTTGCTTGGAAATTCCGCCGATAAAGAGATCGACCACCGCTTCGGCCATGCGCTCGGCGCCGGCTTGCGCGATTCCCCACCGCGCGAAGTGGCCGTCGATCTGCATGCGAGCAAAGCCATAGACCAGCGCGCGCCCGGCGATCTGCACCAGGTTGATATCGTCCGAGCGCAACAGTCCCTGCCGCGCCGCTTCGGCGACCGTGGCGCGCGTCGCGGCGCGAATCTCCTGGTCGTCCGCGTGCAGCGCGGTCGCGCTGTCGAAGTCGAACAGGCGCTGCGTCGAATGCACCTCGAAATAGGCCGGGTTGCGCATCGCCCAGCGCAGATAGGCGAGCGCGATTGCGCGCAGCCGCCGCAGCGGCTGGTCGGCGGGCGCCTGCCGGAGCGCGGCATCGATCTCGGCGCGGAACCGGCGCATCGATTCCTCGGCAACCGCCGTCATCAACGCCGTCCGGGTTGGGAAATGGCGGAATGGCGCCCCGGGCGACACGCCCGCGCGCCGCGCGGCTTCGCGAACGCTCACCGCTTCTCCGCCGCCTTCGCGCACGAGTTCGAGCGCGGCCTCGATCAGGGCCTGCCGCAGATTGCCGTGGTGATAGTCGCGTCGCGCCGGCGGCTGTCGGGGAGTTGCTCTCCGGGCGGGTTTCTCTTTCGCGGTCTTCGTCATCACGTTTCCCTCAACTAAGCGTGAATGTAAGCGGTGTCGACATTGATTGACAGGCGCGGGCAGTCAAATGTAATCGGTGATTACATAAATCGACCGGAGCGGACTATGCAGGCGGATCATGCGCGTTCGTTGACCGCGAACTTGTTCAACGGCTGGACCCTGACCGGAATGCTGTCGCTCGCTGTTTCGCTGATGGCGATTGGGATCGCCGCCGCGCATCAATTCGACGTCGAGGGTATGCGCGCGGTCATCCGGGCGACCGCGCGCACTTCATTGTTGTTGTTCTGCCTGGCGTTCAGCGCCGCGGCGCTGCACCGGCTTTGGCCCAATGGCTGGACGCGCTGGCAACGCCAAAACCGCCGCTATCTCGGTGTCGCGTTCGGCGTTTCGCACGGCGTGCATGCCATCGCGATCGTGAGCCTGATCCTTGTCGCGCCCGAACTGTTCGGCTCGGCCGCAAGCATCGACATGCTGGTTTTCGGCGGACTCGGCTATGCGTTCATCGTCGCGATGGTGGCGACGTCGTTCGACCGCACGGCGGCCCTGCTCGGACCACGCGCCTGGCGCATCCTGCACCGGGTGAGCGCGCACTTCATCTGGCTATCATTCGTCGCCACGTTCGGCAAACGCACCGGCGCAAACCCCGCTTACTGGAGTTTCATCGCCGTTCTGCTCGCCGTCATGGCGCTGCGGCTGGTCGCATGGCGCCGGAGTCCCGCCCGGACGCGCGCGGCGGCTTAATTAAGCCGCCGCCGGCTCTTCGCCGGCATCCTCATCGCGCTGGCGCTGCCTGAAGCGCGAGCGGCAGCGGCCGGGCGCGAAGCGACACAGGTCGTCGAGCATGCCGGACCAGCGCTGGCCGCGCGCCAGCGCGCGATCGAGCGCCGCCAGTGTGCGCGCCAGGCCCTCGTCTTCATCGTCGATCCAGGTGCGCAGCACCGACGCGAACATCATCGCAAGACCCTGCGCGCGGATCAGCCCGCGTGGACCGGCCGCATCGATATTGGCGGCGGTGAGCATCCAGGTCTGCGAGCGCACCGCGAGGCCGTTGAGCGCGAAGGCGAGGGGCGGATTGCGCGAGACCGAGCGCATCAGCGAGCGCATCGCCTCGCGGTGCGGCGCGATGACTTCGAGGCGGTGCATCAGCACATCGAACAGGCGCTCGCGCGGCGGCTCATCGGCCATGTCGGCATCCACGTCGGCCAGGACCTGGCGGTCGATGGCCTTGCTGTGGGCGGCCAGGATCGCAAGCGTCGAGCCGAATTCGCCGCGCAACGTGGCGAGCGAAACGCCGGCGCGCGCCGCGATGTCGCCGAACCCGATCTCCTCGATGCGGTGCTCGGCAAGCAGCGCCATGAAGGCCGCGATGATGTTCTCGCGGTCGGTACCGCCCGGTGGCGGCAGCGTGGGAGCTTCGGATTTGGCGGATTCGCGACGTTGCGGCTTGCGGGCCATGGCGATCTCCTGTCGGTCAATTACCCCTACAATAGTCCCGCAATGGCGACGGTTCCAAGGCGGCGATTTTCACGTTTTGGCGCGCGATTCGGGCGCAAAACCGGTGTGCGTTTTGCTTGCCCGCTAATCCGCAAGCTCGCGCGAGCGTTTTGTCGCCGCCGCGACCGCCTTTTCCAGCATCGGATCGAGGCCGTCCGCCGCCATCAGGATCGCCAGCGCCGCCGCCGTGGTCCCGTTCGGCGAGGTGACGTTCTGGCGCAGCGTCGCGGCCTCCAGCGGCGAGCGATGCAGCAGCTCGCCCGAGCCCGCCACGGTGGCGCGCGCGAGCCGCGCCGCAAGATCGGCGGGCAGGCCGGCGGCAGCGCCCGCGCGCGCCAGACTCTCGGCGAGCAGGAACACATAGGCGGGTCCCGAGCCCGAAACGGCGGTCGCGGTATCAATCAAGGCTTCGTCGTCGACCCATTCGACCGCACCGACGCCGGAGAGGAGCGTGTGCGCGAGCGTGCGCTGCGCCGCCGTCACCTTGGCGTTCGGCACCGCGACCGTGATGCCGCGTCCGATCGCGGCGGGCGTGTTGGGGATCGAGCGCACGATGGCGATGTCGCCGAGCGCGCCTTCGAGGAAGCCAAGCGTCTTGCCGGCCATGACCGAGACCGCGACGGTGCCGGGCCATGCGAGCACTTTGAGCGGCGGCACGACCGCGGCGGCGACCTGCGGCTTGACGGCGAGGATCATCACGGCGGCATCGGTGATCGATGCGGCCGCCGGATTGATGCGCACGCCGCGATCTTTTAGCGCCGCGATCTCGGGCGCCGGGTTCGGTTCGAGGATCGCGACCTTTGCGGGATCAAGCCCGAGCGCGAGCCAGCCGTCCAGCATCGCGCCGCCCATCTTGCCGGCGCCGACGAGCACGAGCGTGTCGGTAAAGTCTTGCAGTGATGTGGACATTGTTCGTCTCGATGTTGGTCGTTCCGGGGCGCGGGTATTTACCCGCAAGCCCAGAACCCATAACCACAGACGAGAAAAATTGCACGGCCGGAGCGTTATCCGGCCGAATAACGCGGGCTTATGCTTCGCCGACGGTCTCGAACATCGCGGCGTCGAGCGCCTCGCGCGCGCCCTTGCCGGCCCAGACCACGAACTGGAACGCCTGGAAATAGCGCTCCGAGGTGTCGAGCGCGGCATCGAGCAGCGCTTCGCATTGCCGGCCCGCGACCTCGACGCCGCCGGCGAGCAGCAGCGCGTGACGGAACATCACGATGCCGTCCTTGGTCCACATGTCGAAGTGGCCGACCCAGAGCTGCTCGTTGATCAGCGCGATCAGCGCCAGCACTTCGGCGCGGCGCGGTTCGGGAACCTTGAGATCGAATGCGCAGGCCAGATGCAACGCCTCGATATCGTCCATCCAGGTGAACGACACATGGTAGTCGGTCCAGCGGCCTTTGACCGAGATCGCGATCTCGTCGGCTCCGGCGCGGTCGAACGACCAGTCGTGCATCGAGGCGAGCCGCTCGACGACATCGACCGGATTGCTTTCGCGCTCGGAGTGGAATTCCATCAGTGACATGCAGGCTCCGGTGGCCCGACAACGAGGTGGGGCGTTGAAAAGGAAGCACACGCGACGCCACAAACCGGCATCACGGATTCCATCGCGTCGTTTCCGACATGTCCGACGAATCACCGGCTCATTTGAATATAACCAGTTGAGTCCACGCGTCTAAAAATTTTGATGCGCCGTCCACAGCGCGCGGCCGTGAAAGAGTCATCGCCTCATTCCTTAACGCGCCGCGGGACTCGAAAATGAGTCAGATCGAGTCAAACTGAGTCAATTTGCCGCAACATCGCGCTGCGTGGACTCGTCATGCGCGAACCTGGGCGCTGTGACAATTCAATGAGTCGTTTCAGCAGGATGGCGGCAACAATGCCGGCAGCGGTCAGCGATCGGATCAGTCGAACAGACTCGAAACCGACTCTTCGGTCGCGGTGCGGCCGATGGCTTCGCCGATCAGCGTCGCGATCGAGAGGACGCGGATGTTGCGCGCGACGCGCACCGCTTCGGTTGGCTGGATCGAGTCGGTGATGACCAGTTCCTTCAGCCGCGAGGCGGTAATGCGCGCGACCGCGCCGCCCGACAGCACGCCGTGGGTGATGTAGGCGTAGACGTCGGCCGCGCCCTGCGCGAGCAGCGCGTCCGCGGCGTTGACCAGCGTGCCGCCGCTGTCCACGATGTCATCGATCAGAATGCAGGTGGTGCCCGCCACCTCGCCGATCACGTTCATCACTTCGGACTCGCCGGCGCGCTCGCGCCGCTTGTCGATGATGGCGAGCGGGGCATTGATGCGTTTGGCAAGCCCCCGCGCGCGCACCACGCCGCCGACATCCGGCGAGACAACGGTGATGTCGGCGCCGCGGAAGCGTTCCTTGATGTCGCGCACCATGACCGGGGAGGCGAACAGATTGTCGGTCGGGATATCGAAGAAGCCCTGAATTTGTCCGGCATGCAGGTCGACGGTGAGCACGCGGTCGGCGCCGGACTGCGTGATCAGGTTCGCCACCAGCTTGGCCGAGATCGGGGTGCGGCCGGACGCGCGCCGGTCCTGCCGGGCATAGCCGAAATACGGGATGACCGCCGTAATGCGCCGCGCCGAGGAGCGCCGCAGCGCATCCATGATGATCAGCAGTTCCATCAGGTGATCGTTGGTCGGGAACGCGGTCGATTGCAGCACGAATACATCGGCGCCGCGCACGTTTTCCTGGATCTCGACGAAGATCTCCATGTCGGCAAAGCGCCGCACCACCGCCTTGGCGAGCGGGGTTTCGAGGTAAGCGGCGATCGCTTCGGAAAGCGCACGATTCGAGTTACCGGCGACGAGCTTGATCGCCCCGTTTTTCGCCGCCATCGCGTTCTCCAGAACCGCTGTAAACCCCGCCGGAAGATGCTTCCGCGCGGCAGGGTGATAACAAGCCGGGTCAGGTGCGGCAATACGCCCGCGGAAGGTTGTCCCGAAGCTTTTTCAGGCGGTTAACGCGGATTTCCGAAGCGAATGATCCCGAAAAGCATGCCCCGCACTTGATGCGGGTGGGTACCGGCAAAATGGCCTAGCGCGCCGCCGCCATGGCCAGCTTTTCGGCCGCGCTCGGCGCCTGCGCGCGCGCGGGGCGGCGCGGTTTGCGGGCCGGGGAGGGCTCCGGCACATCCGCCACGGCGGTCGTGGCGTCGGGCTCGACCGGGGCCGCGGGGTTGCGCAGATAGGCCGACAGCCGGTCGATGGCGGCGCGGGCGATCTTGCGCAGCATGGCCTCGTCGGCGACGGCCCAGGGATCGGCGCCGGCGCGCCCGCCGGCTTCCTCGCCGGTGATGCGCAGCGCACGGAACTTGTCGTCGTCATAGACGTCCCATACCCAGGAAACGAGCGTGCGGCCGTGCACCACCTGGGCGGCGAGATAGCCGCGCACGCGATAATTCGCCGAGCCCTCGCGCGATGCGATCGAAAGCTGGCGCGCCTGGGCTTCGGAGGTCAGGTTGTCGACGAGGCGATTGAACACGCCGACCGGCGGGCCGTCGATCGAGTCGAAGGCGAGAGTGGGTCCGGACGTAGGGGCAGCGGTCGTCAGCGCGGCATTCGATGAGGTGGTTTCGCTACAGGCGGCCACAAGCGCCGTCAGCAGCACCATGAGGGCGCAGCGACATGCCAGTGTGGCGCGCGCGATAGCACGCCGGTTTTGCCAGAACCCGTCCACCTATCCACCACCCCTATGGCATGGCGCGGACGGTCGTGCCGTCACTCTTGTGTCCGGGGTTCCCCCGACATCGCCTGCCGATAAGAATTGGGTAACCCTAATTGAGGCCGCGGTCTAGCGAGTCAGATTACGAGTGCAATCGCATTGACGTGACGCCCGTAGTCCGGCTCGCCGCGATGAGTGGTACGGCGATAGCTGAAAAAACGCGCCGGGTCCGCATAGGTGCAAAGCTCAAGGTCGTCGATGCCTTGAATATCAGCGCCTTCGAGCCGCGAGCGAATGTAGCCGGGCAGATCGAACATCGCGTGGCCGTGGCGACTCGAGGCCACGAAAAATTTTTCATTCGTCGCATCGGCCGCCGTGAATCGGTCGACGAATTCTTGGCCGACCTCGTAGTTCGGCTGGCGGATCAGGGGGCCGATTGCCGCATGGATGCGCGCACGCTGGGCGCCGAGCTTTTCCATCGCCGCGATGGTTGACTCAACTACACCCGTGAACGCGCCCTTCCATCCCGCATGCGCGGCGCCGACGACGCCGGCTTGCGCGTCCGCGAACAGCACCGGTCCGCAGTCCGCGGTGCCGACGCCGACCGCAAGGCCCGGCACGCGGGTGACGATGGCGTCGGCGCGCGGCGAGTTCTCGCGCGTCCACGACGTCTCGGCGATGATCACGTCGGGGGAATGGATCTGATAGCAGGTGACGAAATGCGTCGGCGCGACGCCGAGCGCCGCCGCCATGCGGGCGCGATTCTCGCGCACATTATCCGGCGCATCGCTCGACCCGATGCCGCCATTGAGGCTTTGGTAGATACCCTGCGACACGCCGCCCGCGCGGGTGAAGAAGGCGTGGCGGATATTTTTATGCGCGGAGAGGGAGGGAGATTGGATCATACGGCGACGGTCTC
>JBBWZU010000475.1:0-6928 GCA_039649225.1 Hyphomicrobiales bacterium
ATGCAGTTACCTGCGATCCTTCAGGGAGATTCACTCAAACGCCTGCTGCAAGGCGCAGCGACCGGCGCGGCCGCCACCATGATCATCGGGTTCAACTGGGGCGGCTGGGTCACCGGCGGCACCGCCAAAGACATGACGCAAAAAAGCTCGACCGCCGCGGTCATCGCCGCGCTGTCGCCGATCTGCGTCGACAAGTTCCAGCGCAGCGCCGAGGCGAACGCGAACATGACCGAACTCAAGAAGGTCAGCTCATACCAGCAGGGCTCGTTCATCGAGAAGGGCGGCTGGGCGACCTTGCCGGGCAGCGACTCGGCGAACTCATCGGTGGCGCAAGCCTGCGCCAATATGCTGAGCAGCCTGAAGTAGGCTTCAAGCTGACGCGACCACGCTGCTCCAGATGGAGCGGCGTGGTCTTGGCGTGATGGAGACGAAATGATGCTGCCCGTCCCAGAACCGCGCATGCGCCGATGATCGCGCGCACACGCGAGAAGGTGGTTTCTTTCACCAAGCCGTTTGCTCTGGCCGGGGTCGATCATGTGCTGCCGGCAGGCGAGTATCGCGTCAAAACCGATGAAGAGCTGATCGAGGGCATTTCCTTTCCGGTGTATCGCCGCGTCGCGACCATGATCGTCGTGCCGGCGCAAACGCGCGGCGCAATCGAAATGATTGCGATCGATCCGGCGGTTCTGCAAGCCGCATTGGATCGGGACGCAGCAGCGGACGACATTGCCACGCAGGGCGCGAAGGCCTAATGGCTGAGCGCATCGCAACGCCCGACATGCAATATCTCACCTGAAAGAAACACCAATGACACACCTCTCATCGCGTCACGTTCTGGCGGACGAAGCAACCCGGCTCGGCGTCAAATCGGGCTGGTATGGCACGAAAGTGAGCGGGACCTTCGTGACCGGACCGCATGCCAGCGACGAAGATTGCCTGCGGCAGATCAAGACGCTCGGTCCCGTGCCCGACCGGAAGATCTAGCGCGCGTTTCTCCGCGACATCGCCGATGAAGGAAAGGAGAGCCCCATGGCACTTACACAAGGCGCCTATCGGGGATACGACTTCAACCGGATGATCGTCCAATTCACGATGATGAATGGCGACTCGGAGGTGCTGTGCGCGGTCAGCACCGGCGCCCTGGATGATCTCGACCGGCCATTCAAGGCAACAGCGGCCGAGCGCGAGGCCCAGTTCCTGAAATTGCGCGACCGGATCGAGGCGTGTGTCGCACAGAAATTTCTGCAGGGAAGTTTCGAAGGCAAGCGCTCGGAAATCATCCTGCGCAGTATCGACTTCTAGAAAGCTTCTAGAGAGAAGGAATTGCCTCCGCGCGCGCTCCTTTGCGCGCGTTGACTCACGATGAGCTGGTGCCGACACCAACTCTCCAATGATTTGTGGTTGCGCCACAGTTCCGCGCACGCACTCATTTTTGCGCATGTATCGTCAAATTCGCGACGCACTGTGACCTGATTTGGCGGCAAGGTTGCCAAGACGACGAACCGGACTGGGGAACGGGGGAGCTGCCGGCTCGTCGACTTTGTAACGGAGTGATTCATGCAAGCAAAAGCAAGATCAGTCTTGCCGCCGGCGATCGCAGCCCTCGCCGTATCCCTTTCGATCCTCACGGTCCCCGAACTAAGCAGCACGGCAAACGCCGTCGAAACCTGCCTTGCGGCCCCCAAAGGTGCGGCACCGCAAGGGAGCCATTGGTACTATCGTGTGGAGCAGAGCTCGCAGCGCAAGTGCTGGCGCCTGGTTCAAAAGGACCAGAAGGGTCGGAGCGCGGCCGCGCCGACGGATCCTCAGGGCGATGTGGATGAAGAGACCGAGGCGGTCGCCGCACCGCCCGCCGCAAAATCACCGGGCGCGAAGAAACCCGCGATCCGCGTGACGGAACCTGCAGCGAAGGCCGCGCCGGACCTGGTCACGAAGTACGCCAGCGACACCGAAGCGGCCCCGCCGCCGGTGCCGTGGTCTGATCCGCCCACCGAGATGGTGCAGCGCCTGGACACGCCAAGCGCGCCCGCGCCGGTCGCGCAGACCCAAAACGATGCGCCGGCGCCCGCCCCGACGGCCGAGCCGCCCGTTCAGCAGCCGGTGGCAGCCGCGGACAATGCGGCGCCTGTGCCCGCCGCCGGCGACGCATCGACGCTGCAATTTGCTTTCGCCGCTTTGGCGTTTCTCGTCATTCTGACATGCGCGATATTCTGCATCGCGAGTGCGCGGCGGCGACGTACCGATGTGCTCCGCAAGGCGCAGCATTTGAACGCGCTGCCGACCGAGGTGGCGGTCGCGCCCGACGCGCCGACGTTTGCGCCTCTTCCGCCGATGAGCCTGATGCCTCAGCACGACGATGTCGAGGAAGCGATGCAGCGGTTTGCCGAACGGTGGAAACGGCGGGCTGCTTGAGGCGCGATTGAAGTCTCGGCTCATTCCCTCCTTGCCGTCTTGCGCGGGAATGAGCCGAGAATGCACTCTCGGGTGCGTTTCCACGCGGCGCGCGAAGCGCCGCTTTTCTTGGCTCAAATGGAACGCCGGGGTCGCGCAGGGTTCACGGCGCGGCGTCACGGCTCGCAGTCGTGGCGATGTCATCGAAGCCCGCCCGCATGTCGCGGCGCGGCAAGGCTTCGGGCGCGGGTCTGGCGCCAACGAGCGCGCCGCGGCGGACGTTGATCTGCGCGAAGCTGGCGCGGTATTCGCCCGGCGTCATGCCGGTGTGGCGTTTGAACAGGCCGCGAAAGAACGCGATATCCTCATAGCCGACCTGCGAACAGACGGCCTGGATCGAGGCCGCGCCCTGCTCGAGCAGTTCCTTGGCGGCCGATACCCGCAGCGTCTGGATGTAGGCGTTGGGCAGTCGCCCGGTCGCGGCCTTGAAACGGCGAATGAAATTGCGCGGGCCCATGCCGATGCGCTGGGCGAGATGGTCGATCGAGAGCGTGTGGTCGAAGTGCTCGCGCAAGTACTCCTCGGTCTGCCTGATCTTGTCGTCCGCATGCGGGCGCGCGAGCGGCAGCATCGAATATCCGGATTGGCGCGAGCGCGGCATGTTGACGAGCAGCGCCTTGGCGCATTGCAGCGCGATCTCGTGACCGCAGAATTTTTCCACCAGATAGAGACTGAGATCGATCGACGCATAGACGCCGCCACTGCACATCAGGCGATCGTCTTCGGTGACGAGTTCCTCCGGCTGCCAGAGCACCTTGGGATAACGCTCGCGAAAGATGTCGGCCACTGCCCAGTGGGTGGTGGCGCGGCGGCCGTCGAGAAGCCCGCATTCGGCCAGGAAGGCCGCACCGGTGCAGATGCTCGCGATGGTCGCGCCGCGCGCGTGCCATTTGCGCAGCCAGGGCATCAGCGTGGTGTCGCGCGCGATCTCGCTCTGCATGCCCCAGCCGGATGCCGGAAGGATGATGATGTCGGTATGCTCCACGTCGTCGATCGCAAGCTCCGGCGTCAGACCGAGCGAACACACGCTGGTAACGCCCGCGCCGTCGATCGAGGCGACCCGCACGCGGAAGCGCGGTTGCGCCGCTACCCCGTGCAGCCAATTCCACAACACGCCGGCGGAATGAAACACCTCGATCGGCCCCACCGCGGTCGACGCGTAACCGGCTTCGAGGAGAACGACCGTGACGTCGAGCACGCCGTCATGGCTGCTCGCCGACAGTGCGGGCTGTGTCATGGCGCGTGGACACAAAGTGTTGTTTTTTTCAAGCATGTGTCGTCTCACCTTTGTTCAAGCCGATCGGCTGCCACAGACCGACTTGCGCGCCGACGCAATCCAGAATGAGCGCAATCCGCGCGGTGCCGTCGACCACGAAGGGCCGGACAATGACTTCTCCGCCGAGCGCGACCGTGCGTTGCGCCACGGCGTCGACGTCTTCGACGCGCACATACGGCGTCCAATGCGAAGGCACGCCATTCTCAAGATGCCGCGCGCTGAGCTGATAGAGCGAACCGACGTCCTGATCGGATCGGCGCAGCCGCGTGAAGCTGCCGCCATTCGCGGCCTGCTCGCTCGAGGTCCAGCCGAAGAGCTGGCCATAGAAGGCTTTGGCGGCGCCCGTGTCGCTCGCCGCAAGATCGACCCAGCAGAACTGTCCAGGAGCCGCATTGCCGAGATGAACCATCATCACCTTCCGTCATCTAACGGCGCCGCCGGGACCGCCGGCGGCGCCCGCGCAATCAGGACAACGCGGTCGTCGGGCTGATGACCGTGACCACTTCGGTCACTTTGGTGGCCGGAAAGCCGCTCAGCTTGGCGTGCTCGTGCACCGCGGCCTCGCTGTCCGCGAGGTAGACACAGAAGGTCTTGTTGTCGGCGACGAACGACTCCACCCACTGGGCCTTTCCGGCGAGCTTTGCGAGCGCGTCGTTCGAGGTCGCGGCGGCGCCCTTGAGCTGCTCGCTGTTCATGGCTCCGACGCCGGGGAGGTCGCGTTCGATCAGGTAGCGCTTCATGTCTGTTGCTCCGTGTTGGTGTGAAGGGCGCGGACGTAAGCCCAGAACGGCCGCACCGCACAGATGACGTTTTTGACTTTGACGCCGGGTAATCATGACGCCCCGGGAAGACGCCGGAACCGCAACGCGCGATCGTGCTACAAACAACCGCAAACGCGTGGTCGCGGCGGCGTTCACGCGTGTCTCACGAATGCGTGACACGGCCGCAAGGCCTCGCATTGCGCCTCGATGCGGCCGGCATGGTCGACCCTTGCGTCATCATTTTTCCTTTCCACAGCGCGCCTGCGGCGCCAATTTGCCCACTCTTCTCATTAGTCCGGGTGCGGGAGGCGAAGGTTTGAGGTGGAACGGCGCGCTTTGCCGCAAGGGCGGCATTAGCAAGGTCGGGCAGCACAACTAGACTACTGCCGGTCAAGCCCTACATTCAGCGCGTTCATGGAACAGGGAACCGAATGACCTCACCGCCGGCGGCAGCGTCCATCATCGAAACGCGGCGTCACCAGATGTTTCCGACACTGGAGGCCGCCGAGATCGAGCGCGTGCGGCGTTTCGGCGAGGTGTGCGGTTACGCTCCGGGTGAAGCGCTCACCACAGTCGGGCACGTGGCGCGCGGCTTTACGGTCATCCTTGCCGGCCATGTCGAGATGACGCAACGCGGCGAATCCGGCAAGCGCACGCCGATCGTCACGCACGGCCCGGGCCAGTTCATGGGCGAGCTGGCACAACTTGCCGGCCGGCCCTCGCTGGTCGACGGCATCGCGACCGAGCCGGTCGAGGCGCTGATCATTCCGCCCGACAGGCTGCGCGCGCTGCTGATCGCCGAAGCGGAACTCGGCGAGCGCATCATGCGCGCGCTGATCCTGCGCCGCGTCGGCCTGCTGCAGACCGGCGCCGGCGGACCTGTGATCGTCGGTCGCGCCGAGAACGGCGACGTGCTGCGGCTGCAGGGCTTTCTGCGCCGCAACGGTCACCCGCACACGCAGCTCGATCCGGAAACCGATGCGGAGGCCAAAGCGCTGATCGAGCGCTTCCAGGTCGACCCCGGCCAGCTGCCGATCGTGCTGTGCCCGGGCGGCGAACTGCTGCGCAATCCGAGCGAGGTCGAGCTGGCGCGCTGCATCGGGCTGGTCGGGCCGATCGATCCGGAGCACGTCTACGATGTGGCGATCGTCGGCGCCGGACCGGCCGGCCTTGCGGCTGGCGTCTATGCGGGCTCGGAAGGACTCTCGGCGCTCGTGCTCGACTGCCGCTCGTTCGGCGGACAGGCCGGCGCATCCGCGCGCATTGAAAACTATCTCGGCTTTCCGACCGGCATCAGCGGCATGGCGCTGATGGCGCGCGCCTACAATCAGGCGCAGAAGTTCGGCGTCGAGATGGCGATCCCGGACGAGGTGACCAACCTGGCATGCGGCAAGGCGGACAATGCGCCGTTCGTGCTCAAGCTCATCAACAACGAGCAGGCCAAGGCGCGCGCGGTCGTGATCGCGAGCGGCGCGCGCTATCGGCAGCTCGCGGTCGACAATCTCGAGCAATTCGAAGGCGCGAGCGTGCATTACTGGGCCTCGCCACTGGAGGGAAAGCTGTGCGCCGGACAGGAGGTCGCACTGGTCGGTGCCGGCAACTCGGCCGGCCAGGCGGTCGTGTACCTCGCGAGCCAGGTCGCGAAGGTCTGGCTGATCGTGCGTGGCGGCGATATCGCGGCCAGCATGTCGCGCTATCTGGTCGACCGCATCGAGGGATTGCCGAATGTCGAGGTCGTCACGCGGGCGCAGATTACCGCGCTGGAAGGCAAGGACGGCATGCTGGAGGCGATCCGCTGGCGCAAAAGCGGAGCCAGCGAAGACGTGCGGCACGAAATGCGCCACCTGTTTCTGTTCATCGGCGCGCAGCCGAACACGGACTGGCTGAGCGGTTCCGGTATCGCGCTCGACGCCAAGGGATTCGTGCTCACCGGCCGGGCGTGCAAGACCGAGCGCATGCTGGAGACGAGCCGCCGCGGCATCTTCGCGATCGGCGATGTACGGGCGGGCTCGGTCAAGCGTGTCGCGGCCTCGGTCGGCGAAGGCGCGCAGGTGGTAGCGGCGCTGCATGCCTATCTGGCGGAAACCGGTGACGAGCCCGTCCTTCCGGCTAGCTAGATTCCGATCAGCCGCCACCGCGGGCGACTCAAGTCGCATTCAAAAGGTCCGCGCACGGCGGCACGGCCGACGCCGCCGTTGCGCTGTTTCGCGCCTGCCACTATGCTCCGCTCCAGCCATATTGCCGCTCAGCCAACGGGGTCATCCCATGTCGATCGCGGGCTTGGCACCCCTGGACGAGACGATCACGATCGGGGAGCTCACGCGCGATCCCTATCCGATCTATCGACGCCTGCGACGTGAAGCGCCCGTATTGCGGGTCAAATCCGTGGGCCGCACCTTCCTCACCAAGGCCGCCGACACCAAATACGTCAAGGACAACG
>JBBWZU010000499.1:0-7398 GCA_039649225.1 Hyphomicrobiales bacterium
TCCGACATCCCGACCGCGACCGGCATGCCGAACAATGGCTTCGAGGGCATGCGCTTCCTTGGCTATCCGATCTTCGAGGGCCTGGTGCTGTGGGATCTCTCAAGCTCAGCCAAGCTCGCCGGATTGCGGCCGGGACTGGCGGAAAAATGGGAGCAGGACAAAGACGACAAGAAGACCTGGATCTTCCACCTGCGCCGTGGCGTCAAATTCCACGATGGCACCGATTTCACCGCCGATGCCGTGATCTGGAATCTCGAGCGCTACTTCAACAAGGACAGCGCGCAATTCGAGCCGCCGGCATCCGGCATCTCGCGCGCACGCGTGCCGCTCATGGATAGCTACCGGAAGATCGACGACGACACGGTCGCGATCACCACCAAGCAAGCGGCGTCCTACTTCCCCTATATGGCGGTGTATCTGTTGTTCACGTCGCCGGCCTCGTTCGAGAAGGCCGGCAAAGACTGGGCCAAGGTCGCGGCGCTGCCCGCGGCCGGGACGGGACCTTTCCGCATCACCAAAGTGGTGCCGCGCGAGATGGTCGAGCTGGCGCGCAATGACGGCTATTGGGACGCCGGCCGCAAGGCCAAGGTCGACGGCATCCGTCTTGTCCCGCTGCCGGAGCCGAACTCCCGCCTCGCCGCGTTGCGCTCAGGGCAGGTCGACTGGATCGAGGTGCCGCCGGCGGATGGCATTCCCTCGCTCAAGGGGGCGGGTTTCGAGATCACGACCGGCTCCTACCCGCATGTCTGGCCCTGGCTGTTCAATATGGCGGCGGCCAACAGTCCGGTGAAGGACGTGAAGGTGCGGCAGGGGCTGAACTATTGCGTTGACCGCGCGGGGCTGGTCGGCCTGCTCAACAACACCGCCGAGCCTTCGGTCGGCTGGCTCAAGCCGAGCGATGCCGGTTTCGGCAAGCCGGCGAACCGCTATTCATTCGATCCCGCCAAGGGCAAGGCGCTGCTCGCGGAAGCGGGCTACAGCACCGCAAAGCCGCTGTCGTTCAAGGTGATGATCTCGACCTCGGGATCGGGCCAGATGCTGCCTCTCGCGATGAATGAGTTCCTGCAGCAGAGCCTGAAGGAGGCCTGCGGGGTGAACATCGAGTTCGATGTGGTCGAGTGGCAGGTGCTGCTCAACGCCGCGCGGGCGACGCCGGACAGCCCTGCGCTGCATGGCACGATGGCGCTGAATGTCAGTTCGCCCTCATCCGACGTCGGCGTGATGGCGCGCTATTTTTCCTCGGCCAACTTCGCCCCCAACGGCTTCAATTTCGAGCAATGGAAGGACGACACGTTCGACGAAGCGCTCAAGACATTGGCCGATGCGAGCGACGAGGCCACCATGGAAGCCGCCTACAAGACCGCGCACGAGCGCCTGGTCGACAATCCACCGTGGCTCTTCATCGTGCACGATCTCAACCCGCGCGCCATGAGCCGGAAGATCAAGGGGTTCGTCTCGGCGCAATCCTGGTTTCTCGACCTGACGCTGGTGAGCATGCAGTGAGCCGCACAGTCATTGTTCCGGCACGCCCGCCAAACGCAATCCTTCCAGATAGCGTTCCCGGTCGCTATCGCGGCGGAATGGATAAGTCTTTCCGAAATGCGAGACGGAGAATTGCGGCTCCAACTCAAGGAGCTTGGCGACGTAGGGTTTCGCGTCGTCGAATCGTGCGAGATGCCCGAGAGCAGCGATTAAGGGTTTATAGCCGTTGCTGAATTCGGGATGACCTTTGACCAAGCGGCGGCCGACTTCCGCCGCTTGCTTGTATCGGCTCTTGAGCAGGTAAGCGATCGCGTAGACGCCCTCAAAAAAGGAAAAATACGGATCATATGGGGCGAGTTCACGATAACGATCCATTCTTGCAAGGGCGGCGTCCGGCTCGCCGACGTAGCACTGCGTCACTGCGCTAAGGGCCCAAACGAACCCAAGATTTGGATTCAATCGCAGCGAACGATCGAAAAAATACAGCGCCGCATCAAAATCCTTGTTCATGAACGAACAGATGTGCGCGTAAATACCAAGTGCTTCGGCGTTCTTCGGATCGATTGCAATCGCTTTCAGCGCGAAGCGTTGTGCCATCGCCAGGGCCTGCCGAGGGTCTTGCGCCCAACCTTGTCCGACGTGGAATACCTGCCAATGGGCCGCCCAAGCCGCAACCTTGGCGTTATCCGGATCTTCCTCGAGCGCGCGCATGATGAGATCGCCGGCCTCTTCGTATTCGCGGCGCTTCATGGTGTACATCAGCGGAATGGCGCGGAGCAGCCGGCCGGTCGCGCCATGGCGTCCGCGTCGCTTCCCCTCGATAAACAGTATTACGGGGTCTATTCGCGCGACAATGCGAGCCGTTACCTCGTTCACGCAGTAAGGCTCAGTTGCGGCAAGCGCGAACTCGTTCGTCCATATCGGCGAAGCACAGCTTGTCAGATCCAGCAGGCGAACCTCAATGTGATGGAGGTTTCCTCGTGTCCGCAGAGTACCGTCGACGACGTAGTCCAGCTCGTTAGGCCGCATCAGGTCGTCGCGTCGAAGAGTCGCGGCGGCGCCGGCGGCAAAGATCATTGGGGCGATCACATCGAACCAACGAAACCGTGCAAGATCCGCAGCGACTTCTTCGCTCAGCGAGACCGCCAGATCGTCGCTGCCGGCGGAGGTATCACTCCGAAATGGCAGCACACCGACACGCAGCCGTGAGCGATTTGGCAGTGGTTGCGGGAGAGCGGCCGCCGTTTTATTGCGCGTCTCTCCCGCGATGTCGATGCTTGCGTGGTCCTCGCACGACGAAACCTTCCCGATGGCGCCATAAAGCGCCTTGGTCTGAGCAGAGGGTTCGACATTGAATAGGATGCGGAGCGCGCGCTCACATCGCGTATATTCTTGAATAGCCTGCGCAGGCTCACCCATGTCGGCGAGCGCACGCATGAGGACGCGCGATGCGCCCTCATAGGTTGGGCCGAATGCAATCAGGCGGCGAGCAATCTCGGCGCGTTCGCCTGCCTCAGGGTTCACACGAAAACCTTCGTTGCGTTTGCGCAACTGACGACATTTTTCCGCAAAGCTTGCCCGCTCGGCAATCACCCATTGGCGAAAGGATACGCTCACGTCATCCAGTCTTTCGAGCAGTTCACCGTGGCATAGCGCGGCAAGGTCGCCCCAAAGCGGATCTTGCGACGCCGCCGGCACCGTGACCGCCAACGCATCAATCCAGCACAAATCGGTATTCAGTCTGATTGTCTCGCTCTCCGCGATGATCAACTCGTTTACAAGCGGACCGAAGGCCACAACCAGTTCACGAAACGCTTGGCGAAAACTTGTGCGCGCCTGATCCGCAGGAACGCGGTCCCACATCATTGCGGCGAGCGTTCGGCGCTTGAGGCGCGCTCCGGCAGCAAGGCAAAGGCAACCGAGAATAGCCCGCGCTTTTCGGCCGCGCGGCAGAACCTCGTCACCGAGATAGGTTGTAGCGCGCATCGTTCCGAGAATGTGAATGCGCAGAATGGGCTCAGCTATTTGCGTGCTGGCATGCGATGGCTCGAGCCCGGGAAAGCCAAGGCGCCGAAGCTCCGGAGATATGGTTCGTGCGAACTGATCGGCTGATCGTGACACTAGCAATCCCCGAGGGCAATAATTTCCGTTCTGCGATCATTGTCACAGCCTGAAGCTATGTGGCTTCGAGTTGTATTATAATCGATGTTCCCGACTGGATAAAGGGCTCTGCCCCTCACGATTTTCATGCGGATATTTCTCCGTTGTTACAACTCCAATGGCCAGATGCTGCTTTGCCTGCCGGACTGCCGTATAAATTGAGCTGTCGACGCCAATTCCGGTGCGCGATCAAACTGTTTGGAGACAGCGATGCATGCGATTCAATTCAATCCGGAGCTGCCGACTGTGATTGCTGAAGATCACGGGAAGGTGCGTCTCGGTGGCTACGGCCCGAGCTTGCCACGCAAGGCTGAGACTGCAGACAAAAGCAAAGTGCGTTTCGGCGGCTACAGCCCCACATTGCCTCGCAATGAAGCCACTGAGGACAGCGGCAAAGTGCGTCTCGGTGGCTACGGCCCCACTCTGCCTCGCTGATTCGACGAGGATGTTTCAATATTGAGATGGGGGCCGGAGCGGGCGGGCTCGCCCCGGCCGCTCAGGACGCCGCACAGAGTGGCCCTGATGTCGAAGGACGCGTGCGACCGGCTCGGTTGTCGATCGGCACGCAAAGCTTGCGCGCTGATTGACACGTCCGGTTTTGCAGTCGTGGATGATATAGGTAGCGCCGCCGCACAAGGTGATCCTGGCCCGCTAGGGCTGGAGTTCTGGTCAATCCGCAGCGGGACAACTGAATGAAGCGTGGCGCTTCGAAGCGTGGTGGGCGCACCAGGGCTCGAACCTGGGACCCGCTGATTAAGAGTCAGCTGCTCTACCAACTGAGCTATGCGCCCTTTCGGGGCCTCGACCCCTTCAGAGAGGGGCTAAGTAGCCGATGAGGGAAGGTGGCGCAACACCGATTTTTTCGTTGTGGATTAACCACGTAGGGCAAGCCAGTGCCGCCGATTTGAAGTTCCTGCATCACCCGCAGCAAGCTCGTCGGCGCCGCGACAGGCAGGCTTTGCAGCGGGCGCCGCGCTGCTCTATGGTCCGCGCCAGTTCGCCGGATGGCTATTCGGTCTATCAATCAAGAACTTGGAGGAACCCAATGACGGTGTTTCAACGCGTCACGGCGACGCTCGGCGCCTTCGCACTCTTCAGCGCGCTGGCGCTGCCCAGCGGCGCCGCGCTGGCGCAGACGAAAACCAAGGTTTCAGTGGCGGTCGGCGGGGCCGGCTGCCTGTGCTACCTGCCGACTGTGCTGGCAAAGCAGCTCGGCGAGTACGACAAGGCCGGTCTCGAGGTCGAACTGATCAACTTCAAGGGTGGCTCGCAGGCGCTGCAGGCGGTGATCGGCGGCTCCGCCGATGTCGTGTCGGGCTATTACGACCACTGCGTCAACCTCGCCGCCAAGGGCCAATCGCTGGTCGCCTTCGTGGTGTACGACCGTTTCCCCGGCATGGTGCTGGCGGCCTCGCCGGAGAGCGGCAAGGACATCAAGTCGATCAAAGATCTGGCCGGCAAGACGGTCGGCGTCTCAGCGCCCGGCTCCTCAACCGACTTCTTCCTGAAATATCTGCTGGCCAAAAATGGTCTCGATCCGGCGTCGGCCAGCACGGTCGGCATCGGCCTCGACGCCACGGCGATCGCCGCGATGGAGCACGGCAAGGTGAATGCCGCCGTGATGCTCGATCCGGCCGCGACGCTGTTGCAGAGCAAGTTCAAGGACCTCAAGACGCTGTCCGACACGCGCACCCAGAAGGACACGCTCGACGTCTTCGGCGGCGAGTATCCGGGCGGCGCGCTCTATACCCGCGCCGACTGGATCGCCAAGAACGAAGCGACCGTACAGAAGCTGACCAACGCGATCCTCGGCACGCTGAAGTGGATCCATGCGCATTCGCCCGAAGAGATCATGGCGAAAATGCCCGAGGATCTCGTCGGCCCGGACAAGGCGCTGTATGTCGCGGCACTCAAGAACATGATCCCGATGTACTCGACCACCGGAAAGATGGACCCGAAGGGCGCGGAGGCCGTGCTGGCGGTGTTCAGCCAGTCGGTACCGGAAATCGCCAAGGCCAATATCGATCTCTCGAAGACCTACACCAACCGCTTCGTCGAGGCCGCCACCAAGGGGATGTGACAACACAAATCCGAAATTGTCGCGGAGCAATCGTTCGGATTGATCGCCGCGATCACGAAAAACAGTTGGATCATTCGGCGCGGCGGGACCATGCTCCCGCCGCGTTGCCGTTCGGCCTCATGGTGAGGAGCGGCTGAAGGCCGCGTCTCGAACCATGAGATCGCGGTCATCCTTCGAGACGGCCGCTTTGCGGCCTCCTCAGGATGAGGTGTGAGTGTGAACATCCTCTCGATCCAGTCGCACGTCGCCTATGGTCATGTCGGCAATGCGGCGGCGGCGTTTCCGCTGCAGCGGATCGGTGTCGAGGTCTGGCCGATCTATACCGTGCAGTTTTCCAACCATACCGGCTACGGCGCCTGGACCGGGCGCGTGTTCGAAGCCGCGATGATCACCGAACTGGTGCAGGGGATCGCGGAGCGCGGCGCGCTCGGCCGCTGCGACGGCGTGCTGTCCGGTTATATGGGCTCGGCCGAGACCGGCGCCGCGATCCTCGACGCCGTCCGGCAGGTGAAGGCCGCAAACCCTTTGGCACGCTATTGCTGCGATCCGGTGATCGGCGATATCGGGCGCGGAATCTATGTGCGGCCGGGCATCCCGGAGTTCATGCGCGAGCACGCGCTGCCGATGGCCGATATCGTGACGCCGAACCAGTTCGAGCTGGAGCATCTTGTCGGACGCACCAGCGCAACGGCACGCGACGCGCTTGGCGCAATCGATGCGCTTCACGCCTTGGGACCGCGGACGATTCTGGTGACGTCGCTGCACACCGACGAGACGCCGGACGATGCGATCGATCTTCTGGCTTCCGATGCTTCGGGGCGCTTCCGGGTGCGTACGCCGAAGCTGCCGATCGCGGTCAATGGCGCGGGCGATGCCATTGCGGCTTTGTTTTTTGCGCACACTCTGCGCTCCGGTTCTGCGGCGGAAGCTGTCTCGCGCGCGGCCTCGTCGGTATTCGGTGTGCTGCGCCGGACCGCCGCGGCCGGATCGCGCGAGATCCTGCTGATCGACGCGCAGGAGGAGTTCGTCAATCCAAGTCGGGTGTTTCCGGTCGAACCGCTCTAGGAGAGCAACCATGCGCCGTCGTTTTGTCACCCTCGATGTGTTTACCGACAAGCGCTTTGCCGGCAATCCGCTCGCCGTGGTGCTGGAACCGGACGGGCTGGAGACCGCCGCGATGCAGACGATTGCGCGCGAGTTCAATCTGTCCGAAACCGTGTTCGTGTTTGCGCCGGCCGATAGGGCGAACCGCGCGCAGTTGCGCATCTTCACGCCGGGGCGCGAGCTTCCCTTCGCGGGGCATCCGACCGTCGGAACAGCCGTCGCGCTCGGACGCCTCGACGGAGGCGCGGGCGAGCAAAGCATCGCGCTGGAGGAGAAGGTCGGCCTCGTGCGCTGCCGCGTTGAATCAACCGGCGCTGACAGTGGCCGCGCGACATTCGAGCTACCGCGACTGCCCGAGATCGCCGGTGAGGCATCCGACAATGCGACCATTGCGGCGGCGCTGAGCATCTCGACGGGGGACATCGGCGCCGAAGGTTGGGCCGTGCAGCGCTGGTCGGCGGGCAATCCATTCACCATTGTGCCGGTGCCGAGCCTCGATGTGGTGGCAAAATCGCGCCCCGACATGGCGCATTTCGAGCGGGCATTCGGCGGCGGCTTCGCGGCGCCGTTCG
>JBBWZU010000508.1:0-5649 GCA_039649225.1 Hyphomicrobiales bacterium
TCCGGTCATAGCTCTTGAGCGCAACGAGACGCTGCACCCCGCGCCCGATCGCCACGATGCCGGCGCCGACGGAAAGCGTGCGCACGCCCTCGCCCGCCGCTTTGCCGCCGACTTCCACGGTGCGCCCGTCGTGATCCCAGGCCACATTGGCCTTGCCGGGATCCCCGTCGACCGTGATGTCGAGCGCGAGCGCACGCGGCGGACCGAGCCCAAAACCGTCCGCGGCCGACCACGGATCGCGCCAGGCGGTATCGGCCGTATCGTGCCGCGAAGCCAGCAGCGCATCGACGGCGGCCGCCACGATGCTCGCCTCATCGGCGGCGTCGACGTGCGTCAGCGCCGCAAGATGCCGGTCGATGAAACCGGTGTCGAATTGGCCGGCGCGAAACTCCGGATGCTCCACCCGCGCCTTGAGGAACGCCGCTTTGGCATGCGGGCCGACCACGACAGTGTCGCCGAGCGCCGCCGCGAGACGATCGAGCGCCCGTCCGCGATCGGCGCCGTGCGCGATGATCTTGGCGATCATCGGATCATAGTAAGGCGAGACGGCTGAGCCGGCGGTGACGCCGGTATCGACACGGATCCCCGCGCCTTGCGGCAATTCCAGCGCCGCGAGTCTGCCGGTCGAGGGCAGGAAGCCGCGTTCGGGATCCTCCGCATAGAGCCGCGCCTCGAGCGCGTGGCCGTCGATCCGCACATCGGCCTGCGCCAGCGCAAGCTTTTCTCCGGCGGCGACGCGAAACTGCATTTCAACGAGATCGAGCCCGGTGATCGCTTCGGTCACCGGATGCTCGACCTGCAGCCGCGTGTTCATTTCCATGAACCAGAAGCCGTCGGCTTTCAGGCCATTCGCCCCGTCGGCGATGAACTCGACCGTGCCGGCCCCCTCATAACCGACCGCGCGCGCGGCCTCGGTCGCGGCCCGTCCCATGGCGTCGCGCACCTGGGCCGTCATGCCGGGCGCCGGCGCCTCCTCGATCACCTTCTGATGGCGCCGCTGCAGCGAGCAGTCGCGCTCGTTGAGATGGATCACGTTGCCGTGCCGGTCGGCGAACACCTGCATCTCGATGTGGCGCGGCGCCGTGACGTATTTCTCCACCAGCACGCGCGGATCGCCGAACGAGGACTGCGCCTCGCGGGTGGCGCTTTCCAGCGCGGTATCGAACTCGGCGTGCTTGTCGACCCGGCGCATGCCCTTGCCGCCGCCGCCCGCCACCGCCTTAATCAGCACCGGATAGCCGATGCGGTAGGCTTTCTCCTTCAGGAACTTCGGGTCCTGCAGGTCGCCGTGATAGCCGGGCACCACCGGCACGCCGGCCTTCTCCATCAGCGCCTTTGCACGGTCTTTCAGCCCCATCGCCCGGATCGCGGACGGCGGCGGCCCGACGAACACGACGCCGGCCGCAGCGCAACTTTCGGCAAATTGCGCGTTCTCGGACAGGAACCCGTAGCCCGGATGGATGCATTGCGCGCCCGCCCGGCGCGCGACCTCGATCAATCTCTCGGCAACGAGGTAGCTCTCGCGCGCGGCCGGTGGCCCGATCAGATGCGCCTCGTCGGCAACGCGCGTGTGCAGCGCGCCCGCATCCGCCTCCGAATAGACCGCGACGGTGCGCAGGCCCAGCCGTTTCGCCGTGCGCGCGATGCGGACAGCGATCTCGCCGCGGTTGGCAATGAGGACGGAGGTGAACATCGGGACTGCATAGCGCATCCGGAAGGCGAAAGGCACCGCGCCGGTCCGGTTGTCCTCAGGCGCAAATCAAGGCGCGCTCAATCCGCCGCAACGTCACTGCTTGGTCGGATTGAGCGACATCGGCGCCTGCGCGGTCGGCGCAGACTTCGCGGCCGACTTGGCCGGCGGACGGCGCGATGCGGAAGCCGGAGCGGAATTGGTCGGAGGCCGCGGCGTGCCGTCATCCTGCTGCGCGGTGGATTGAGCCGGCGAAGGCGCGGGCGGCGCGGGCGGCGGCTCGGCATTCATGATGCTGACCGGCGGGATCGACTGCGAGGACGGGAACGAGACGTTCGGGCCGGGCGGATTGACCGCCGTCGGCGCGGGCGACAGGACGCTCGGGCTGTTCGATGCCAGCGGCCGCGTGCGCGTCGGCCAATTGGTCGCATAGCGCGCGACTGTCACGTCGAACAGCCGGTCCCTCAAATTGGCGCGCAGCCGCTTGTCGTCATAGACGAGGGAGAATGCATCGCAGGTCTCCGCCGTGCAGCCATCGCGCGTTGCCAGCACCTGCGAGGCAAGCCCGTAACGGTCGGCCGCGACCGTGCGGCGCAATCCTGCGATCGCCGACTCGTAAGACTGGTCGCGCCGGGACGTGTAGTCGCTCGCATCCGCGAGCAGCGCCAGGCGCGATGCCATATAGGCGGTCGCGGCCGCGGCGGTTTCCGGGCTCGCGAACACGGCGCGCTCGCAGGCGCCCTCGACCGTCTCGGTATTGGTTGCCTCCAGACAGGCGATGGCCGATCCCGGCACGATCGCGCGTCCGACCAGCTCGGCGGCGCGCTGGTCCAGTGCACGGCGCTCATCGGCGCGATCGCGCTCCGCGCTGCGGTTGAAATACGTCCAGCCGAACACGAGGGCGACCGTCACGATGGCGACACGAAACACCAGGCCGCCGAACTCCGTCATGCCGGACCGCATGACGGCGATCATCGCCAGCGCGACGAACACCGCCGCCGCGACGCCAACCGCCCACAAAGGCAGCGTGAACGTCCCCGTTGAAAGGTCCAACCCAGGTACCGAGTCGAGACTCATACGCTCCAGTCCGTTATTCCTGCACCAGTATGGCCGAGGATGCCGCCTGTCGCTACCTAAAATCGCGAATCCACAAGGACTTATTGCACTGCGGCAATGTTCCTTCGCAGGTGGTTGGAACTTTCGGCGCGACGCGCGGGCGGCCCCGACGCAACGTCCGGTCCTGCTGTATGCTTCGATGCTCGCCGAAACATGGCGGCGCATTTCGTGGTCCAGTTGGCGCCACCACAACCGAGGGCCACACCCATGGACCAGATCCCGCTGTACCTTCCGGGCATCCTGCTGGCCTATTCGGCCTGCCTGCTCGGGCTCGCGAGCCCCGGACCGAATATCCTTGCGGTGATCGGCACCTCGATGAGTGTTGGGCGGAGCCAGGGAATAGCGCTCGCGCTCGGCGTCTCGGCGGGCTCATTCTGCTGGGCAATGTTGACGGCCGGCGGCCTGACCGCGCTGCTTGCGGCCTACGCGTCCGCGCTGACGGTCATCAAGATCGCCGGCGGCGTTTACCTGCTTTGGCTGGGCTACAAATCGTTCCGCGCCGCGCTCTCGGCGCACGACATCCAACCGACCACGCTGTCCGGCCTGACCAAAGACCATCGCGGCTATTTTGTCCGCGGCCTCACCGTGCAGATGACAAACCCGAAAGCGGTGCTCGCCTGGATCGCCATCATGTCGCTCGGCCTGCACGACAACGCGCCATTGTGGGTCGCGCTTTCGATCGTGATCGGCACGACCCTCCTCTCGATCGTCATCCACTATCTGTACGCGGTCGCCTTCTCGACGAGCACGATGGTGCGCGTCTATTCCAAGGGGCGCCGCTGGATACAGGGCGCGCTCGGCGCGTTCTTCGCGTTCGCCGGCATCCGCCTGCTTACGAGCCGGGTGTAAGCTTAGTTGACCCTGGCGCCCGCGACCTTGACGACTTCGGCCCATTTTTCGATGTCGGCGCGCAGGTAGCGGTCGAATTCGGACGGGCTCATCAGCATCGGGACGGCGCCCTGCTTGGCCCAGGCTTGCTTGACGTCCGGACGGCTGACGACCTTGCCGATCTCGGCATTGAGCTTGTCGATGATCTCCTTCGGCGTGCCGGCGGGCGCCATGACGCCGAGCCAGATCGTCGCCTCGTAACCCGGGACACCGGCCTCGGCGACGGTCGGAACGTCGGGCATCAGCTCGGAGCGCTTGAGGCCGGTCGTGGCCAGCGCCCTCACCTGCCCGGCCTGCACATTCGGTGTCATCGTGGTGACGGCGTCGAACATCATCTGCACGTGGCCGCCGATGACGCTGTTGCGCGCTTCGCCCGAGGCCTTGTGCGGGACATGCACGATATCGGTGCCGCTCATCGCTTTGAACAGCTCGCCCGCCATATGATAGGGCGTGCCGGGTCCCGATGATGCGTAGTTGAGCTCGCCCGGCTTGGATTTCGCCAACGCGATGAATTCCCGCAGGTCCTTTGCGGGCAGCGACGGGCTAACGACCATCACCAGATCCGAATAGTTGACCGGCGCGACCGGCACGAAGTCGCGCATCAGCTGGAACGGCTTGCTGGCGATCAGCGATTCATTGGTCGTATGGGTGTTGGACATCAGCAGCAGCGTGTAGCCGTCGGGGGCGGACTTCGCGACCGCGTCGGTGCCGATGATTGATCCGGCGCCCGGACGATCCTCGACATAAAATGTCTGCTTGAACTGTTCGGTAAGGTGCTGGGCGAGAACCCGCGCATAAATGTCGGCCGGGCCACCGGCGCCGAACGGCACGATGATGCGAACCTGCCGCGCCGGATAATCCTGTGCCAGGGCCTGCGCGAAGACCGGCAGGCTCAACGCCAGCCCGAGCAGCGCAACGCCGATGTTTCGCCAGATCGCCATGAGGTCCACTCCAGTCGCGCTATTTTGTCCTTTGTCCCCTGATAGACCGCCACCCACGGCCTTTCAACGCGCAAGTTGTATCGGTTGCGGGGCGGCCGATCGCCCTTAACGCAATATTGAGGGCGGCATTGGCATGTTAGGCGGTCCCGAGCTGCGGAACGCCGTCGTCATCCGCGGCGATCATTGAGCCGACAGAATGTCGACCGCGCGTACCATCGCGACCCCGGAGCGGCGCATCTACGTCGGCGATGCGATCGCCGAGCAAATTCGCGCATCCGGGCTCCCGTTCGAACCGCGCCAGTTCGAATTCTGGTTCGCCTACAAAAGCGGCCGCAATGTCGCCCTCAACGCTGCCGCCGATGCGATCGTGGTGCAGAACGGCGCGTTGACCGGTCCCGACATCGAGCGGCTGCACAATGCCTATCTGTCGCCCTGGCGCATGGGCGATGATTCCGACGCCATCGCGGCGCGCCTGTCCGGACGGCTCGAGGAATTGAACCTCGCGCTCGAGGGCGCGATCGGCGCGGCGCACGAACAGCGCGCGACGCTCGCCGCCGAAGCCGCCGCATTGAGCAACGGCAACGCCCTCAAGGACATCCTGGCGGCAATCGGCCGGTTGACGCGGCTGACGGAGGAAAGCCAGACCCGCCTTGCGCTGCTGGAGGCGCGCATGGATGCGATGCACCGCGAGATCGGCGTGATCAGGCAGCAGCTTTCCGTCGTCCGTTCCGAATGCCAGACCGATCCGATCACCGGGCTGCCGAACCGCGCCGCGTTCGATGCCACGGTCTCGCGCGCGATCGACCAGGCCACCGTGAGCCGGCAGCCGCTTTCCGTGGTGCTGTGCGATCTCGACTACTTCGCGGCCTTCAACGAGAATTTCGGCAATGTCGTCGGCGATCAGGTGCTGCGCGCCATCGCGATGCTGTTCAAGTCGCATATGCGTCCGGGAGACACCGTGGCGCGCTTCGACAGCGACACATTCGCCGCGATCCTGCCGCTGATGCGCGGCAA
>JBBWZU010000531.1:0-4936 GCA_039649225.1 Hyphomicrobiales bacterium
GCACCGTCTTCGCGTATATAACGCGCAATTGTTCCGCGTCGGATGCGCAGGAGCGAGCCATGATCAGATACGTTTTTGCCGCCGGCCTGGCGCTGCATCTCGGTGCCGCGCTGCCGGCATTCGCCGCGACCCCCGAGGATGCATGGCCGGCGCTGGCCGTGGATGTGTTCAAGGGCCGGCCGCTTACCGACGGCAGCGGCATCGTCGCCATCGAGATGCCGGCGCGCGCCGAGGATGCGGCGATTGTGCCGGTGACATTGCGCGTGACGCTGCCGCAGGGCGACGCGCGTCATCTCAAGACCATGACGCTGGTGATCGACGACAATCCGGCGCCGGTCGCCGCCACGTTCAAGATCGCCGACGATGCCGGTATTTCCACCATCGCGACCCGCGTGCGGGTGAATGCCTACACGAATGTGCACGCCGTCGCCGAACTGAGCGACGGCCAACTTTACATGGTCAAGACCTACGTGAAGGCCTCGGGCGGCTGCGCGGCGCCGGCCGCGAAAAATGCGGACGAGGCGGCAGCGACACTGGGTCAGATCAAGTTTCGCCAGTTCGCCAAGCCCACGGACGGCCCTGCGAGCGCGCCGCGCGAAGCGCAGGTCATGATCCGCCATCCGAACAATTCGGGCCTCCAGCGCGATCAGGTCTCGCTGCTCTACATTCCGGCCTACTTCGTGGATGAGCTCAAGGTCTGGCAGGGCGATGCGCTGCTGTTCAGCATGGTGGGCGGGATATCGGTCTCGGAGGATCCCAACTTCCGCTTCGACTTCCGGCCGAACGGCGCGACGACGTTCCGCGTCGAAGCCAAGGATACCGACAGCAAGATCTATCGCCGCGAGTGGCCGGCCGGCGCGAGCGAGATGTAATTTGCTCCGTCATGCCCGGGCTCGTCCCGGGCATCCACGTCTTGCTTTTGAACCGAACAACAAGAAAGACGTGGTTGCCCGCAACAAGTGCGGGCATGACGGAGTTGTTTTTGAACGTCCTGCAATCTAAAAACAGCGCACCTCTGCTTCGGCCTGCGCGCGGCGCAGGTCGTTGACGGCGGTCTTGGCCTGCTCGGTCGAGCGGAACTGGGTGCCTAAATTCCCGATGACCTGCGACATGCTCAGCACGGTTTCGGCGTTGACGTATTTCTCGTACGGCAGCAACGAGGCGAGCACGTCGATCGAGCACGCGCACTGATCGAGCGCGTGCCGCGTCTCGCCATTGGCCTTCATGCAGGCGAACACGTATTCGGCGCGGGCCGAGGTCGGGTAATCATTGAGATCCTGCGCGCGGGCGGACGCGCCGACCATGATGGCCAGGCCCAGGCACGCAACGGGCAGGGCGCGCATGACGCTTGGGCGCATTCTCTCCTCCGGACACAAGGACGGCTGACGGCTCTCGCATACCACGCTATTCCCATATATTGAGCTTGACCGATTGGCTCAAGCCGCCAACGCAAGCCGAATGTCGGCCGGGAGCGTGATGATCGTGATGATGAAGAGACTGGTCGCCGCCACGATCGCCTGCATGCTCGCCGAGCCTGCGGGCGCCGACACCATCCGGCTTGCGATTCAGAAAACCGGTACGGTCGCGTGGGAGCTTGCGGTGATCCGCGCGCATCGTCTCGACGAGCAGGCAGGACTTGATCTCGCCGTCCTCGAGCTTGCGAGTCCGGAGGCCGGCAAGGTCGCGCTGCGCGGCGGCTCCGCCGATATCATCGTGTCGGATTGGCTCTGGGTGTCGCGTGAGCGCCATCTTGGCAGCAAGCTCGCGTTTTATCCTTACTCGAGCGCAGTCGGCGCCGTCATGGTCGCGGCGGCATCGCCGCTGAAATCGCTCGCCGATCTCAAAGGCAAATCCCTGGCCGTCGCGGGTGGCCCGATCGACAAGAGCTGGCTGATGCTGCAAGGCGCGATGAAGCAGGACGGCATCGACCTGAAGACGCAAGCGCGCGTGAACTACGGTGCGCCCGCGCTGCTGGCCGAGAAGACGCTGCAAGGCGAGTTCGACGCGAACCTGAATTTCTGGAATTTTGGCGCCGCGCTGGAGGCCAAGGGCATGCGTCGGCTCGCCGGCATCGAGGACATTCTGCCCAAGCTTGGCATCAAAGGCCGTCCTGCCATGATCGGCTATGTGTTCGACGAAGCCTGGGTTGCGAAAAATCCCGGCGTGCTCGAGCGTTTCCTTAGCGTGACGCGCAAGGCCAAGGACATCCTGGCGAATTCGGACGATGAATGGCAACGCATTGCGCCGCTGATCGGCGCCACCGACGCCGCGACGCTCGCGATCTATCGCGAGCGCTATCGCGAGGGCATTCCGCGCCGGGCGATCGCCGACGAGGAGGCGGATGCCCGCACGCTCTATCGCGTGCTGGCACAGTTGGGAGGTGCCGAGCTGGTCGGGCCTGCGGCAGACCTTGCGCCGGGCACGTTCTATCGCCCGCAGGCGGAACATTGAGCGATGATCCGGCTCGTCTCGTTTGCGTTATTCCTCGCGACCTGGTGGATCGGATCGCTCTTTGCGGGCGCGCGGCTGCTGCCCGATCCCGCGACGGTGTTTGAAACGATCCTGGCCGAAGCCCGGTCGGGCGCGCTGTTTCTGCATCTGGGGGCGACGCTCGCACGCGTGTTTCTGGCTTTCACGCTTGCGATGGCGCTCGGCACTGCTCTCGGCCTGCTGATGGGACGATCGCGGCTGGCCGATCGGCTTGGCGATACATGGCTGCTGATCCTGCTCAACCTCCCGGCGCTCGTGGTGATCGTGCTCGCTTATATTTGGGCGGGCCTGACGGAAGCCGCCGCCATTGCGGCCGTTGCGGTCAACAAGCTGCCGAATGCCGCGGTGACGGTGCGCGAAGGCGCGCGCGCGCTCGATCCGGACCTTGATGAAATGGCGCGCGTGTTCGCCATGCCACGATGGAAATCGTTTCGGCATGTCGTCCTGCCGCAGCTCGCGCCTTATCTCGCGGCGGCGTCGCGCTCCGGCCTTTCGCTGGTGTGGAAGATCGTTCTGGTGGTCGAGCTGCTCGGCCGCCCGAATGGCGTCGGATTCGAGATCGGTATTGCGTTCCAGCTCTTCGATGTGACACGTATCCTGGCCTACGCGCTGAGTTTCACCGCGGTCGTGTTGATCATCGAGACGTTCATGGTGCAGCCTTTTGAACGACATGCAGCCCGCTGGCGTTCCGCTTGACGTCCTGATCACGCGCAAGAACTACGTGACAGCCTCGGGCGAGCGCCACGATGTGCTGCGCGACATCGCATTCAAGCTCGGCGCCGGCGAAGTCGCGGCCTTCGTTGGCCCATCGGGCTGCGGCAAGACCACGATCCTGCGCCTCATTGCGGGTCTCGATCCGGATTTTGACGGCGCAATCGCTCGTCCGCCGGGAACGCTCGGAATGGTATTCCAGGAACCGCGCCTGCTGCCGTGGCGTACCGTGGAACAGAATATCCGCCTGGTCGCCCCGCACTGCGCCGACGCAACGCTCGCTGCGCTGTTCGACGTGCTCGGGCTCGCACAGCATCGCGCGCATTTCCCCGGCGAGCTTTCGCTCGGCCTTGCGCGTCGCGTCGCGCTCGCGCGCGCGTTCGCCGTGGAGCCGAGCCTCTTAATTCTCGATGAGCCATTCGCCTCGCTCGACGGCCCGCTCGCTGCGCGGCTGCGTGACGAATTGTCGCTGCTGGTTGGGCGGCGCCCGGTGACGACGCTGCTCGTGACCCACGACATCGACGAGGCCGTGCGGCTTGCCGACCGGTTGTTCCTGCTTTCGGCGCGGCCCGCACGCATCCTCGCGGATGTCACGATCCCTGGATCGCGATCGGCGCGAAACGAGGCGGACATCGCGGCGCTGAAGGCCGATATTTCCCAACGGCTGCGCGAGGCACGATGACGCTTTTGATTTTCGATTGTGACGGCGTGCTGGTCGATTCCGAGGTGATGGCGCATCAGACCCTGCTCGACGTGCTGGAGCCGCTCGGCTTTTCCATGACGCTGGAGCAGTCCTACGGGGTCTTCGCTGGCCGCAGCTTGAAGGACACGCTCGCGGTGATCGAGCGGGAGCTCGGCCGTCCGCTTCCGGCGGATATCCTTGAGCAAAGCCGCGATCTCTTGTTCGCGCGCTTTCGCGCCGGGCTGAAGCCCGTCGCAGGTGTCGCGGATGCGATCGCGGCGCTGCCATATCGTCGCTGCGTCGCGTCGTCCTCGTCGCCCGACCGTCTACATCTCGCGCTCGACGTGACCGGTTTGGCGCCGCTATTCGGCGCCGGCGTGTTCAGCGCCACGCAAGTCGTAAACGGAAAGCCGGCGCCGGACCTGTTTTTGTTCGCCGCGACGAAAATGAAAGCCACGCCGCCGGAGTGCCTGGTGATCGAGGATTCTGTGCTGGGCGTCGCGGCCGGCCGCGCCGCCGGAATGCAGGTCATCGGCTTTGCGGGAGCGGGTCATGCGACCGACGAACTTGCAGAGCGGCTTGCCGCCGCGGGCGCGCACCGCGTCATCCGGGTGATGAATGAGCTGCCGGCTTGCGTCGACGCACTGAAAGTGCCGGAATGACGGAAATGTTCTGGGAGGAATGAATGGCTCGCGCATTGATCGTCGCCGTCGCGTTGGTGCTGATGGCGTGTTCCGCGCAGGCGCAATCAAAGCGCAGCGGCATGCGCTTCTGGAACCTGACGCTCTACACGCTGACCAGTTTGCAGTTTTCGCCGATCGGTCAGGACAAGTGGGGTCCCAACCAGTGCCTCAACGATGATGACAAGACGGTCGATCACGACGAGCGGCTGCGCATCACCGGCCTGACCGCGGGCCGCTACGACGCCAAGCTGATCGACAAGGTCGGCCGCATTTGCGTCGTCAAGGATGTCGAAGTGAAGGATGGCGTGTTCGCGATCGAGGAAAAGCAGCTCACGAATTGCGCGCAGAAATAGCGCTGTGCGTAGGGCGG
>JBBWZU010000546.1:0-2878 GCA_039649225.1 Hyphomicrobiales bacterium
CCCTTGGCATCCGCCTGCTTGGAGCATTCGAGCGATTTCGCGGTGCGCTCCTTGGGTGCAGCCTTGGCGGCAGGCGCTGCGGCTTTCGGGGCGGGCGCCGCCATCTCGGCTTGCGCGGCGCCGAAGCTCATCGCGAGGGCGACGCAGACGGGGAGTAGATATTTCATGGATTATTCTCCGTGGGGGTAGTCACGTAGTATTTATAAGGGGAACACGGTTCCGCGTCGACACGGCTATTGCACGTCGTCCACCGCCGTCAGGTGCAGCGCCGCGATCTCGGCGAGCGGCATGGCGAAGCGCTCGCCCTCGAGGCTCGAGAGGGCGACCGCGCCGGCCGCCGCCACCTCGGCCGCGTTGATGTCCTGCTGCAGGATCGCCAGCACGGGATCGCCGGTGACCGGATAGACCAGGATGACATCGCCCGGCTCCAGCGCGCTGCGCAGGACCGCCGGATCGACCCAGTACCAGACGCCGCCGACGCGCACCCGATAGGGTTTGGTCGCGGTCCGGCCCTCGCTGCTCGGCATGTCCTTGTCCTTACGCTAGGTACGACTAAAGGCTTGTGGACGGAACCCGAAGGTCGCTCGCCGCCTGTGGCAAAATTGTGCGAACATTTCGATCTGGAACCGTTGGTGTGGGCTCGTCCTGCAACACATCGGCGATTCATGGCGCCGCGACAAGAACCGCCGCACGGCCGCCTCAGATTCTCCCTGTTCGGCTGCTCAATCTTGTGTGCGTGCCCCGAATCCGAATCGCGTCCCTCACGAAACGGCAACGGAGCCTGCGAATGTCGAGTGCAAAAGGGGTACTGAAATCATAAGGTTGTTCGTGTTCCTTGATTCTCAAAGTTCGCATCACGCTGCGTGGTGCGGGTTTGCGGATTTTTAGTGTCGGAACACGCGCGGGAGAGCAGCGTTAACCATATCTTTTCTCCCGCGACGCAGGATGTGGGGAGTCGGGGCGACCGTCCAATGCGTATTGTTTGTCTCATGATCGCGCTAGTCTGGTGCGGGCCGGCATTTGCCGACCTGCGCATCACGCGTGACTTCGGCGGTTACGTCGAAGAGTACAAGGCGAAATACACCAAGGTGAAGACGCGCGGCGAACGCGTCATCATCGACGGCATCTGTAATTCGGCCTGCACGCTGGTGCTCGGCATCGTGCCGCTCAATCGCATCTGCGCAACCCCGCGCGCCAGCATGGGCTTCCATCAGGCCTATTTCGACAAGCGCTGGACCGCCGGCCTGCGCGTCACCAGCGTCGCCGGCACCGACGAACTGATGTCTTATTACCCGTCGACCGTGAAGAAGTGGATCGCCAAGAACGGCGGGCTGAGCGCGCAGATGAAGCGGGCGGTGAACGGGCCGGAATTGTGGGCCATCATCGATCCCTGTCCGGAAGAATTTTAGCACGCTCTTCTTCTCCCCGAAGGGGAGGGTGGCCGCGCAGCGGCCGGGTGGGGCCTCCAAGCCCCTTGGCAAACCCCCGCATTGTGTCGACACTAAACGCCGAGGCGGACGCAGAACCGCCGCGGAGGACGACCCATGCGCGTAGCAGCCGCCACCTGGATTCTCTCTGCGGCGCTGCTCGCCGCGCTGCCGCAGACAGCATCCGCCCAGGCGCCGGAAAAAACCAAGGTCAACGTCGCGACCGCCTCGCTCGGGCTGCCTTATCTGCCGCTGATCATCGCGCAGCAGCGCAAGTATTTTGCCGATGAGGGCCTTGAGGTCGAGATCGCGGCCTTCGCGGGCGGATCGAAGGCGCTGCAGTCGCTGATGGGCGGATCGAGCGATGTTGCCTCCGGCGCCTATTCGAACACGCTGACCATGGCGGCGAAGGGCCAGCGACTGAAGAACTTTGTCGTGCAGGTGCGTTATCCGGCGCTCACCATCGCGCTCTCGAAACGCGTTGCCGATCGCTACAAGTCGCCGGCGGATCTGAAGGGCATGAAGATCGGCGTCAGCGCGCCGGGATCGAGCACCCACATGGTGATGGCGCATCTGCTTGGCAAAGGCGGCCTCAAATCCGAGGACGTGTCGATCATCGGTGTCGGCACTTCGGCGGCCGCGGTCGCGGCGATCGAGAAGGGCGAGATCGACGCCATCATCAACAGCGATCCGGTGATGACCAAGCTCGAGACCGATGGCGCGATCAAAATCATCGCGGAGACGCGCACCGCCAAGGGAACCGAAGAGCTGTTCGGCGGGCCGTATCCGGAAGCCGGGCTCTACGCGACGGCGGATTTCATCGCGAAAAATCCGAATACGATTCAGGCGCTCACCAACGCGATCGTGCGCGCCGAACTGTGGATGCAGAAGGCAACCATCGAGGATATCGCCGCGAACGTGCCGCCCGAGCACATGCTGGGCGACAGGCAACTCTATCTGGCGTCGTACCGGAAGATGCACGAATCCCATGCGCCCGACGGGCAGATCACGCGCGAGGGCGCTCAGATCGTGCTCAACGTGCTGGCCGCGTTCCTGCCCGAGGTAAAGGCCGCGAACATCAAGGTGGAAGACACCTACGACAACCACTTCGTCGAAGCCGCGCTGAAGAAGTTTCAAGGGAAGATGTGAGGTTGCAACGCGAGAGGTTCAACACACTCCGTCATGGCCGGAACACTCCGTCATGGCCGGACTTGTTCCGGCCATCCACGTCTTGCTTTTTAAAATTAAACAAGAAAGACGTGGATGCGCGGAACAAGTCCGCGCATGACGGAGCTTTTTGAACGTCCTGCGCCCTGACGGAGCTAGCTGATTCCCCAAATCCTACATGCGCTTAACGCATGGTCGGCATGTCTCCTCGGCGCCCTCGCGGCGTGCATAGCCTGGCTCAGTCCCCTATAACGACCCGAAAGCGGAAACCCGCCGGGATTGAA
>JBBWZU010000573.1:0-4984 GCA_039649225.1 Hyphomicrobiales bacterium
GGATCGATGCCAATCCGAAAGAAACCGACATCACGCATCTGCGCATCGGGCAGCCGGCGTCGATTTCGGTCGATACCTTCCCGGGCCGCACCTTCCGCGGCGCGGTCGCGGCGGTCAGCCCCGGCACTGGCGCGCAGTTCGCGATCCTGCCGCCGCAGAATGCGAGCGGCAATTGGGTGAAGGTGGTGCAGCGTGTGCCGATCCGGATCGAGTTTTCCAACAACGACGATGTGCGTGACCTGCGCTCCGGCATGAGCGTCACGGTCGACATCGACACCGGACGGCAGAACACCGTGCTGTCGCTGCTCGGCCTAACCAGCAAGGCGGCGGAGCCGGGCAAATGACTGCTGCCGCGGCGAGCCTGTCTCCCGGCGCGCGCCGCACGCTGCTGACCATCTGCACGATGACCGCCACCATCATGCAGGCGCTCGACACCACGATCGCCAACGTGGCGCTGCCTTATATGCAGGGATCGCTTTCGGCCTCCGCCGATCAGATCAGCTGGGTGCTCACCTCTTACATCGTTGCCGCAGCCGTGATGACCGCGCCGGTCGGATGGCTCTCCGATCGCTTCGGCCGCAAGAAGCTCTTTCTGTTTTGCGTCGGCGGCTTCACGGTCGCGTCGCTGCTCTGCGCGCTGGCGCAGAACATCGAGCAGATCGTGGCCTTCCGACTGATGCAGGGCATGTGCGGCGCCGCGCTGGTTCCGCTCTCGCAATCCGTCATGCTCGACGCCTATCCGATCGAGCAGCGCGGGCAGGCGATGGGCATCTGGGGCGTCGGCGTGATGCTGGGACCGATCATGGGACCGACGCTTGGCGGTTGGCTGACCGAGAATTACTCCTGGCACTGGGTGTTCCTGGTCAACCTGCCTGTCGGCGTCCTGACGGTGTTCGGCCTGCTGGCATTCATGGACGAGACGAAACATCAGGCGCATCTGCGCTTCGACTGGCTCGGCTTCCTGGCGCTCGCCGCCGGCATTGGCTCGATGCAGCTGATGCTGGACCGCGGCGAACAGCTCGGCTGGTTCGGCTCGCCGGAAATCGTCGCCGAACTGATCATTTCCATCGTTGGATTCTATTACTTCTTCGCGCACTCGCTCACCACCGACGAGCCGTTCGTGCGCTTTGCGATCTTTCGGGATCGCAACTTTCTGATTGGCTGTTTCTTCATGCTGATCATGGGTCTGATGCTGTTCTCCTCGATGGCGCTCTCGGCGCCGTTCATTCAGAACGTGCTGAACTACCCGATCGAGAGCGCCGGATGGCTGCTCGCCGCGCGCGGCGTCGGCACGCTGGTCGGCATGGCGATGATCGGGCGGCTGCTGCGGCTGATCGAAGCGCGCTACCTGATCCTGATCGGGCTGATCCTCACCGCGCTGACGATGTATCAGATGACCGGATTCACCGAAGACACCTCAGGCCGCGCGATCGTCTTTGTCGGCTTGGTGCAGGGCCTCGGCATGGGCCTGGTATTCATTCCGCTCAGCACGGTCGCGTTTTTGACGCTGGCGCCGCAGTTCCGCACCGACGGTACCGCGATGCTGACTCTGGTGCGCAATGTCGCGAGCTCGGCCGGTATCTCGGTCGTGATCGCAAACCTCACCGGCATGACGACCACGTTCCACAGCCAGCTCGTCGAGCACATTTCGCCGTTCAACAACGCCCTGCAGTATCCGGACGTGTCGCGCTGGATGGACCTTGCGACCGATCAAGGCCGCGCCATCGCGGACCAGATGGTCACGCTGCAGGCGGTGATCATGGCCTATGCGAATGATTTCATGCTGCTGACAGCGATCTGCGTGCTGTCGATCCCGTTCGTCTTTGCGATCGGCTCGACCGCCACGCTGCGCGGCAAGAAAGTAGCGGTCGAGGTGATGGAGTAGCTCTCTCCATCGCCTTGGCTGCAGTCAAACTCAACCCTCATCCTGAGGAGCCGACCGGAGGTCGGCGTCTCGAAGACCTCATGGTGAGGAGCGTCGCACAGCGATGCGTCTCGAACCATGGCCGCAAACTCAGAGTGCACGCCCTCGTCCTTCGAGACGCACGCTTCGCGTGCTCCTCAGGATGAGGGCTCAGGTAAACTCCGCCCTTACCTTCGCGGTATGTTCACCCAGCGCCGGTATCGGCCCATAGCTGCGCGCTTCATCGCGGATCGGCGCGGGCGCCGGATAAGACACCGGCCCGTGCGGCGTCTCGACGCTGATGCGCCGCAGATGGGGATGCGCGATGAAGCCCGCAACATCATTGACGCGCGCGAACGCAATGTCGGCGGCGGCAAGTTTCTGCGAGAGTGCGTCGACATCCATCGCGCTGAATGCGGCCGCGACCCTGCCGTCGGTCTCGGAACGCCGCGCCATGCGCTCCGCGTTGGTGGCAAATGATGGATCGGCGGCCAGCGCCGCGTCGCCCATGACTTGCGACGCGAGAATACGCCACTCGCGGTCGTTCTGGATCGAGATCAGAATATCCGCGCCGTCTTTTGTCTTGAACACCCCATAGGGCGAGATCGATGGGTGCGCGAGGCCGAGCCGCTTCGGCGATTGGCCGCCCTCATGCTGCAACAGCGGCACCGTCATCCAGTCCGCCATCGCGTCGAACAGCGACACGCTGATTGTAGCGCCTTGCCCGCTGCGGCCGCGCGCAATCAGCGCTTCCAGCACCGCCTCATAGGCGTTCATCCCGGCCGCGACATCGGTCACCGAGACGCCGACGCGCGCCGGCGCTTCCGGCCCGCCGGTGACCGAGGCAAGCCCGCTCTCGGCCTGCACCAGCAGATCGTAGGACTTGCGCGCCGCATAAGGCCCGCTCTCGCCGAAGCCCGACACCGAGCAGCAGATCAGCCTTGGGTAATCGCGCCGCAGCCGCTCGATCGCAAAACCGAGCTTTGCCACTGCGCCGGGCTTGAGGTTCTGGATGAACACGTCGGCCTTCGCCAGCATCCTTTCCAGCAACGCCTTGTCGCCGTCCTTGGTGAGATCGAGAACCACCGACTCCTTGCCGCGGTTGAGCCAGACAAAATACGCGCTCTCGCCATGCGCGAGCGCGTCATAGCCACGCGCGAAATCGCCCTCCGGCCGTTCGATCTTGATCACGCGCGCGCCGGCGTCGGCGAGGCGGCACGAACAGGTCGGCGCCGCGACAGCCTGTTCGAGCGAGACGATGAGGAGGCCTTCGAGCGGAAGCAAGGTTGAATCCAGGCAAGAGAAACCCCGCACGCGCCATTCCTCAAGAATGGCGATGTTGCGGGTCTCGAATTCACCTCATTACAGCTTGCTTTTCAAGATGCCCAGCAGCTTTGTCCGCTCCGCGGTCGAAAGATGATCGTGAAAATACATCGATAGCTTGTCGCCGTTCTTCCTGCTCTCTAGCCGCGCATGCAGGGTCCTGGCCAGCGGTGACTTCGGCTGCACGCCGAGTTGAAAATCCTTGGTCAGTTCCTTGGCGCGGGCAGTGGGGCCCGCCACATCATTCGCCGCATAACGCCGTCCTAGCGTTCGGATCAGGTATTCGTCGCTTGGTTCGGGGTAGCTTTCTTTGGCCGAATTCCGGAACGACACGGAGGTTTCCTCGCGCGAGCCGCTCATGGGCGCCTCCTCGCCCCACATGCCGATATAGTTTTGATAGGTGTCCTGGTTCGGCCGGCCGTCGTAGTAGACCTTGCCGTTTGGGTCGGCCCGAACGTACTTGCCCGACTGATACCGGATGGTGGAACGGTGTGCGCCTTCGCCGGCATAGACGGACACGTTCCAGAGCTTGGCCAGGGCCGCCAGCAGCGGCCGGTTCATGCCGATGTCGCAATGCTGCAGATGTACGAAACCGCTGGCGGTGAACTGCCCTGTGAGCTTTGACAATTCGCCCGCGAATTCGTCCAGATTCTCAAGGCCGATCTTGTCGCCGCCGATCTGGAATGTCCGCACGTTGCCGTGATCGATGACGTCAAGGCGACGAATCTTGTATGAACCTTTCTTCTTGAGGACGTTGGCCACCATGTCCTTCACGTTCTTCATGTAGATTTCATCCGTCCACAACGCTGCCGACAAGGTGCCATAGAGACCGGAATCATCGATCACCGCGATATCGATACCCTGCGCGCGGTACTGCTTATCGAGGTCGGCTTTCCTACGCGCCTCAAGCTCAATCAAGGAGTCCAGTCCGCCCATTATTATTCTCCTGCTGTCAACCGTAGGGACGCGCTTGCGAAGAGCCGGGTACGATACACGCAGCGCGCGGGCAATCTGTGACGAGCGTCACAGACGTGGCAGAAGCGGGTGTCAGCCGGATTGCGAAGAATCGCTTCGTGTGGATCTGTCGTTAGTACGACCGCGGCAGGCCCAGCACGTGCTCGGCAAGATACGAGAGAATGAGATTGGTCGAGATCGGTGCGACCGAATAAAGCCGCGTCTCGCGGAACTTGCGTTCGATGTCGAATTCCTCCGCGAAACCGAAGCCGCCATGCGTCTGCACGCACATGTCGGCGGCCGCCCATGAGGCATCCGCGGCGAGCATCTTGGCCATGTTGGCCTCGGCGCCGCAATCTTTGCCACGCTCGTAGAGCAAGGCCGCCTCATGCACCATTAGCTCGGCGGCGCGCATCTGCGCGTAGGCCTTTGCGATCGGAAACTGGATACCCTGGTTCTTGCCGATCGGGCGGCCGAACACCGCACGCTCCTTGGCGTAGTTCGTCGCCTTCTCGATGAACCATTTGGCATCGCCGATGCATTCGGCGCCGATCAGGATACGCTCGGCGTTCATGCCCGAGAGGATATAGCGAAAGCCCTGGCCCTCTTCGCCGACGAGGTTCTCAGCCGGCACGCACAGATCGTCGAAGAAGACTTCGGTCGTCGCGTGGTTCATCATGGTGCGGATCGGGTTGATCTTGATGCCGGTTCCGTCCGCGAGCTTCATGTCGACGAGAAAGACCGAGAGGCCGTCCGTCCGCCGCTTCACCTGTTCGCGCGGCGTCGTGCGCGCCAGCAGCAGCA
>JBBWZU010000609.1:0-26965 GCA_039649225.1 Hyphomicrobiales bacterium
AGGTTTCCGGCTTCAAGGGCGTCGGCTTTTAGGGAACGCTGGCGTTATCTTCGAAGGCCAGGCAGGGCATCGTACGATATGCCCGGCGCCTTGCTCAGGCTGTGACACGCTGCCGGAAATACTTCCCAAGGCAAGGGTTGCCGTGCGCAGCCGCTCTAGGCTGCTACGCATCGGTGGACCCCGACGAAAACGTCGCAGGGAGGAAAGCACGATGCGCAAAAGTCTTGTTACAACTTGCCTCAGCGCTGCCGCGGTGCTCACCGCGGGCGCAGCTTACGCAAACGACGAGCTCGCCAAGCTCCAACAAGATCCCAAGCAATGGGTCATGCCGGCGGGCAACTTCGCCAACACGCGCTACTCGACACTCAAGCAGATCACCGCCGACAATGTCGGCAAACTGCAGGTGGCGTGGACTTTCTCGACCGGCGTGTTGCGCGGTCACGAGGGCAATCCGCTCGTGGTCGGCGACGTCATGTACCTGCACACGGCATTTCCCAACATCGTGTTCGCGCTCGATCTGAAGAACGAGAACAAGATCCTCTGGAAATATGAGCCGAAGCAGGATCCGAACGTCATTCCGGTGATGTGCTGCGACACGGTCAACCGTGGCGTTGCCTATGCGGACGGCAAGATCTTCCTGCACCAGGCCGACACGACGCTGGTCGCGCTCGATGCGAAGAGCGGCAAGGTCGCATGGTCGGTGAAGAACGGCGATCCGGGCAAAGGCGAGACCGGCACCTCGGCACCGCACGTGATGAAGGACAAGGTCATCATCGGCATCTCGGGCGGCGAGTTCGGCGTCCGCGGTTCGGTGACCGCCTACAACATCAAAGACGGCAAACAGGTCTGGCGCGGCTACTCGATGGGCCCCGACAGCGATACGCTGGTGGATCCGGTCAAGACCACGCATCTCGGCAAGCCCGTTGGGCCGAATTCCGGCACCAACACCTGGCAAGGCGAGCAGTGGAAGATCGGCGGCGGCACCACGTGGGGCTGGTACTCCTACGATCCCGAGCTGAACCTGATGTATTACGGCTCCGGCAACCCCTCGACCTGGAATCCGAAACAGCGGCCGGGCGACAATCGCTGGTCCATGGCGATCTGGGCACGCGACGTCGATACCGGAGCGACCAAGTGGGTCTACCAGATGACGCCCCACGACGAGTGGGACTATGACGGCGTCAACGAGATGATCCTCACCGATCAGACGGTCGGCGGTACGGCGCGCAAGCTGCTCACGCACTTCGACCGCAACGGTCTTGGCTATACGCTCGACCGCGTGACGGGAGAATTGCTGGTGGCCGAGAAGTACGATCCGAAGGTCAACTGGACCTCCGGCGTCGACATGAACAAGAGTTCGCCGACCTATGGCCGGCCGGCCGTCCTCAAGACGGCCTCGACCGATCAGGCCGGTGAAGACGTCAACGTCAAGAACATCTGCCCGGCAGCGCTCGGCACCAAAGACGAGCAGCCGGCGGCCTACTCGCCGGAGACGCAGCTGTTCTACGTGCCGACGAACCACGTCTGCATGGACTACGAGCCGTTCCGCGTGCGCTACACCGCGGGCCAGCCCTATGTCGGGGCGACGCTCTCGATGTATCCGCCGCAGGGCGAGACCCATATGGGTAACTTCATCGCGTGGGACGGCAAAGCCGGCAAGATCGTCTGGTCCAACAAGGAGCAGTTCTCCGTGTGGTCCGGCGCGCTCGCGACCGCCGGCGGCGTCGTGTTCTACGGGACGCTCGAAGGCTACCTGAAGGCCGTCGATGCCAAGTCGGGCAAGGAACTCTACAAGTTCAAGACCCCGTCCGGCATCATCGGCAACGTGATGACCTACGAGCAAGGCGGCAAGCAACATGTCGCCGTGCTGTCGGGCGTGGGCGGCTGGGCCGGCATCGGCCTTGCGGCAGGCCTGACGGATCCGACCGCAGGCTTGGGCGCGGTCGGCGGTTACGCGGCGTTGAGCAACTACACGGCCCTGGGCGGAAGCCTGACCGTGTTCACGCTGCCGAACTGAAGGCATCGAGGGCGTTACCAGAAGTGAGCACCCGGCGCGTCGCAAGGACGACGCGCCGGGAGACTCATCAGCCAACGATGCAAAGGAAACGCTCGTGAGAATTTTTGTTGTGTTGGTGTTCGCGATGGCGAGCGCCATTGGTGCGGCGTGTGCCGACGGGTCGGGCGATCCGACCGCCGTCAAACAGGAAGACGGCAAGTACCTCGATAAAGAAGGCGATCCGACCTACAAGATTCAAGCTGACGGCACCGTCGACTGGTACACCTATTCGGGCTATCGCCGCTATCATTCTGAATGCCACGTCTGCCACGGCCCGGATGGCGAAGGTTCGACTTACGCGCCGGCGCTGAGAAATTCGCTCAAGACGCTGAGCTATGGCGACTTCCTCGGCGTGGTCGCGAGCGGCCGCAAGAACGTCACCTCCTCGCAGGAAAGCGTGATGCCGGCGTTCGGCTCGAACGTCAATGTCGCCTGCTACATGGACGACCTTTACGTTTATCTGCGCGCGCGCGCCAACGACGCATGGGGCCGCCAGCGGCCAGCCAAGCGCGAGGCGAAACCGGAGGCCTACACCAAGGCCGAGGAAAGCTGCGTCGGCAAGGATTGAAAATCGGGGGCAGAAGAACCGGAGAACGCAAAGCCATGCGACACGCCGCCGAAAGACGCTGGCAGAAGCTCGCACTCCCTTTCATCGCACTTGCGGCGCTGATCCTGCCGGGCGCGGCGCCGGCGCAGCAGCCTGGGCGCGACAGCCCGGGGCGCGACAGCATGGAGCTGTCGATCGAGCTGGTCGACCCGAAGGTGCTGCGCGTGTGCGCCGACCCGCACAATCTGCCGTTCTCGAATGAACAACTCGAAGGCTTCGAGAACAAGCTGGCCGAATTGTTTGCCAAGAAGCTCGACAAGAGCATCGCCTACACGTGGTTTCCGCAGGCTACCGGCTTCGTGCGCCAGACGCTCGGCGCGCATCGCTGCGACGTCATCATGGGATTTCCGCAAGGCGACGATCTGGTGCAGAGCACCAATCCGTATTACCGCACCGCCTATGCGTTCATCTTCAAGCCCGGCAGCGATCTTGAAGGCGTCGACACGCTCTCCGACGAGCGCCTGAAAGCAAAGCGCATCGGCATCGTGGCCGGCACGCCCGCCGCGACGTATCTGGCGACGAACGGCCTGCTGGCGCGCGCCAAGCCTTATGCGCTGATGGTCGACACCCGCATCGATTCCTCCGCCGAAGCGATGGTGAAGGATCTCAAATCCGGCGAGATCGACATCGGCATCCTGTGGGGGCCGATGGCCGGATACTATGCCAAGCAGGAGAACCCGGCGCTGCGCGTGGTCCCGATCCTGAAGGAAAATGGCGGTCCGCGCCTGGTCTATCGCCTGACGATGGGCGTGCGCGCCGCCGACCAGACCTGGAAGCGCCAGCTCAACCGGCTGATCCAGGAGAACCAACCCGAGATCAATCGGCTGCTGATCGCCTACGGCGTGCCGCTGCTGGACGAGAAGGATCAGCCGATCACCGAAGACGCGCTGACCAAGAAGCCATGAGGCGCGCGGCCGCGGCGCTGCTGCTGGGATTGTTCGTGGCTGCCCCGCTCGTCGCGCCGGGCCCCCTCGCCGCCGAGCCTGTTTCCGAGCCCGACGATTATCGTGCCGACAATTTTCGCTCAACCACGCCCGCGACGCTCAAGGGCGCGCGCGTCGTCAGCACGGCGGAGGCCGAGGAAATCTGGAAGGGCGGCGGCGCGGTCTTCGTCGATGTGCTGCCGCAGCCGCCGCGCCCGAAAAACCTCCCCGCAGGGACCATCTGGCACGAGCGGCCGCGGCTCAACATTCCGGGCAGCATCTGGCTGCCCGACACCGGCTACGGCGCGTTGGCTGCGCCGATGGAGGATTATCTGCGCGCGAATCTGGCGCGCGTGACCGGCGGCGACCCCGGCAAGATGCTGGTGATCTACTGCCTGCGCGATTGCTGGATGTCGTGGAATGCCGCCAAGCGCGCTCTCGCCATGGGCTATCGCAATGTCGTCTGGTATCCGGACGGCACCGACGGCTGGGAAGACGCGCTGCTGACGCTTGCGGTGTGCAAGCCTGAGCCAAGGCCGGGGGAGTAGTGCTCCGATATAGCGCGTCCAGTTCCTAGCCCGCGCTGCGGCCACGGTTGTTGCCAGGAACATCCCATGACAGCATACCGATGCTGAATCGCTGTCACGTTCGGAGGCTCCGTGCCGCGCCGGAAATTCGATTGGGAAACGCTGTCGGATGAGCAGTTGCTCGCGCGCCGCCTCAGCAGCCTGAGGGTCAAGGTCGAAGGCACTTGGCTTGAGGATTGCCTCAACGCGCTCCATGGCGAGCTCGAAGAGCGGGGCATCCGGCTGCGGCCCTACGCCTGGATATCGAGCGAGTGGTTCTGCCCGGAAAACACGCCCGGCATCGCGATCCCGTTCTATCTCGCCCATCCCCGCCTGATGAAGCTCGAGAAGAAAATGATGCTCGAGGTCGAGGGGGGCACCTGGTCCGAGTGCATGGCCATCCTCCGTCATGAAGCCGGCCACACGGTGCAGCACGCCTACCAGCTGCACCGCCGCCGGCGCTGGCAGCAACTGTTCGGCCCGTCCTCGAAACGCTACCCGCGCCATTACCGGCCCAATCCGGCCAGCCGGCGCTATGTCCAGCACCTTCGGCGCTGGTATGCGCAGAGCCATCCGGCGGAGGATTTCGCCGAGACCTTTGCGGTATGGCTGCGGCCGCGCTCGAACTGGCGGACACGCTATGCCGGCTGGCCGGCGCTCAAGAAGCTCGAATATGTCGACGAGCTGATGACCGAAATCGCCGGAAAGCGTCCGCTGATCACCACGCGGGAGCGCCTCGATCCGCTGCGTGAGCTCAGCGAGACGCTGGGCAGCCACTACCGGAAGAAACAGGCGTTCTACGCCTTCGAGGCACCGAAGACCTACGATCGCGATCTCTACCGGCTGTTTTCCGCCGATCCACGCCATCGGCGGGCGCAACCGGCTTCAACCTTCGTTCGGCGCCACCGCGCCCAGGTCAGGAAGCTGGTTGCGCGGTGGACGGGCGAAAACCAGCTCACGCTCGATGCCGTGCTTGACGACATGATCACCCGCTGCCGCGTGCACAATCTGCGCGCCGTCGGATCCGAGCGCAAGCTCCTGACCGAGTTCACCGTCCTGTTGACCGCCAAGACCATGCACGCGCTGTTCGGCCCGTCGCGGCGCAAATGGATCGCGCTATGAAGCGCCTGCGCGTCCTGGTGCTCATGCACCCTGATTTCATGCCGCCGGACTCGACCAGCGGGTACACGGCACAGCAAATCAATGTCTGGAAAACCGAATATGACGTCGTGAGCACGTTGCGCGCGGCCGGACATGACGTTCGCCCGCTCGGCGTGCAGGACGAGCTCAAGCCGGTGCGTGACGAGATCGAAGGATTCAAGCCGCAGGTCGTGTTCAATCTGCTGGAGCAGTTTCACGGCGAGGTCATCTACGACCACAACGTCGCAAGCTACCTTCAGCTGATGCAGGTCCCGTATACCGGGTGCAATCCGCGCGGCCTGGTGCTGGCGCGCGGCAAGGACCTGTCCAAGACATTGGTGCACTATCACCGGGTTGCGGTGCCTGCCTTCGCGGTGTTTCCGATGCGTCGAAAGGTCAAGCGGCCAACGCGTCTTGCGCTGCCGCTGATGGTCAAGAGCCTGAGCGAGGACGGATCGAAGGGCATCTCGCAGGCATCCGTTGTCGAAACGGATGAGAAGCTCGCAGAGCGCGTCGCCTTCGTGCACGAGCACATCGGCACTGCCGCCATCGCCGAGCAATATATCGAGGGACGCGAGCTCTATGTCGGCGTGCTCGGCAACGATCGGTTGCGGGTGCTGCCGGTGTGGGAGCTAAAATTCAGCAACATGGCCGAGGGTGCGCGGAACATCGCCACCGAGAAGATCAAGCACGATCCCAATTATCAGGAGCGCGTCGGGATTCTGGATGGGCCGGCCGAGGACCTTGCGCCGGAAGCATGCGCTCGCATCCAGCGCATCGCCAAACGCGTCTACCGGACACTGGAGCTCGACGGATATGCGCGCATCGATTTTCGCCTCTCCGCCGACGGCACTCCCTATTTCATCGAGGCCAATCCCAATCCCGAGATCGCGAAGAGCCAGGAGTTCGCGACGGCAGCCGGGCATGACGGTCTCGCTTACCCGGACCTGCTGCAGCGCATTCTGGCTCTCGGAATAAGCCGGGCGGCGGCGGGCGTATCCGCAGGCTGAATGGGCGGTGGACGATCAATGGCGCACTTGTCCTCGATCCGGATGGCGCAACTGGAAGGGCCGACATGATGGAATTCTTGGCGGGGCTGTCTCTCTTCTTGTTCATCGTGCTTGGACTTGGCTTGGTCGGGTTGTCGACGCGGTATCGCTTCACGTCGAGAACGGCATACAAGTCCGCGGCCATGGACGAGGAAACCAGCGACCGGTGGCGCTTCGGGTTCTTTGTCGGCTGGACCCTATTCCTGCCACTCGTATGGCTTTTGGAATGGTACGGGTGGTACGGCTTTCATAAAGATTGGCAGAACATGCCGCAGCCGCTTCCGGAATTCACTTATGGGCGCAAGGTGATCAGCGATCTGTGGACGGCGGTGGCGGCCGTGCTTGGGCTATTGGCCTGGAACAAGAAGCCATAGTGCTCCGATTCCGACGTTCGCATCATATCGCGGCACACTCTGTTGCGAACGTCGGAATCGTTTCCAGATATAAATGCGCGACGGGAGCAACCGGCCGAAACAAGGCCGCCGCCGCCCCCCTGAGATCCTGAGTAATAGGTCATATGCGTTGAGAATGCCTGGACCGTGGACATACCGCCCTTGGGCACGTGGCTCGGCGATTGAGTTGGGGCACCTCGCCGCGGCACAACCTGCCGCGCTCGCGTGTCACGTTCACCCGGATGTTCAGGTCGCGGCCGTCACCGAAGGATGGCGCAGGTACATAACGGCGTTTGGAGAGTTCCGCGCTATCGTCGGCGATATCGTCGTCATCCCAGGGGGCGTGCCGCATGCCTCGTACGGCGGCGCTGGCTCGATCGTCACCCATCTCTACGCACCGAGCGATCATGCGGCGGTGCGCGGCATTTCGAGGCCGCACTGCATCCGCCACGCGCGGGCAACCTTGCCAGACGAGATGCTCGACGCAGTCGGATCGAGCGATCAGAGGCCGAAAGATCGTGCGCTCCCTGCGAGGTGTGCCGCGCTGACGGAACTGGTTTCGTGCGAGGACCTCGACATTCGCACAATAGCGGCACGGCAGGGCCGATCGACCGATGGCTTCATTCGGATGTTCAAGCGACAGGTCGGGATGCCCCCGGCCGCGTATCGTCTTGCACTGCGATTGGCATCGGCTCGCTCGCAGCTGAAGCGTGGCGACGCCGTCGCCGACGTGGCTTATGCCGGCTCGTTCTCCGACCAGAGCCACCTTGGTCGCCTATTTCGGCGTGCTTATGGCGCAACGCCCGCCGCCTATCGTTCAGCGTTCGCAGATTGAGACAGTCGATTTCGTTCCAGACGTGCATCGGCCCAGACGCTAAGCTGCCTCCGCCTCTATATGCCATTGCGAGCGGCGCATGAACCTCCTGGCGTCTTTCTTCGTACTGTCCGCGGGCCTGAGCCTCGCCTTTCAGCAGGTGCTGAACGCGAGCCTTGGCAGCGCTATGCAATCAGCGAAGTGGGCGGCGTTCGTAAGTTATTTCGGCGGGACAATCGCCTTGCTGCTGGTTCTTGTCGCCCTGCGTGAACCGATTCCCGCTGCCGCACTGGTCGGGCGAGCTCCCTGGATCGCATGGACCGGGGGACTTTTCGGCGCGATCTTCATCGCGACCAGCATTTTCATGATGCCACGCCTGGGCGTGGCTGCGGTCTCGACGTTAATCGTCGTGGGTCAGTTGCTCAGTTCGTTGGCGTTCGATCACATCGGCATATTCGGCCTGCCGCAGCACCCAATCACGTTAGCGCGCGTGTTTGGCGCCGGGTGTCTCATCCTGGGCGCAGCTCTCGTTCGCGGGTAACGGGCGCCGAGAACGACTGCGCGGCCGGCCTGTTTGGCCTCGGGCTGGAATTACGGTGGGCGTTTGAGCCATAACTTCGCACGCCTACTCCATCCCCTGCTGGATAGCGCGCGCGAGCGCGCCCAGGCGTTGCTCGATCAGCACCGGAACCTCGCAGACGAAGCGCACGGTCTTGCGGCGATCCTCGAAAATGCGCGTGCTCCATTCGACCTGGCGCGACAGTTCCTCCAGTTTGGCCGGCTCGGGGGCCGGCAGGTCCTGAATCCTGTGCAGCTCGATGACGCTTTCGCGGATCTTGTCGGCCATATCCTTCTGCCGCCGCGCGAGACGCTCGATTCCCCTCATGACCTCGCCGCGCTCGGCATTGAGACGCTCGAAGACGCCGGCAAACAGCAGCTTGCCTTTGGTTTCCCGCTCGGCCGCGCTGCCGGTCATGACGTCCGCGATCAGCTTCTGGGCGTCCTCGATCGGCACACGGCGCGCCGCGAGCCGCGGCACCAGGTCCTTGATGGCCGGATCGTTCGCCCAGGCCTTGGCGGGCTCATCGAGCGGCGGACCGGCCCACAGCGCGGCGGGCGACAGATCCGGAACCTTGGCCTGCACGCAAGGCCAATCCGGATAACGCGGGTCGGCGGCATGCGCGGCCGAGGCCGCGAATGCCACGATCATCACGAGGGCATAGACCACGCGTGTCATGCGTCTCCTCCCGGGCCGCCGCGCCGCGCGATCAGCCCGCGCGCCGGATCATACGCCAGAATGGCGCCGATCATGAAGACCGCCGTGCAGCCGCAGACCACCGCGAGCGATAGCCAGTTCATCTTGCCATAGAGCGCGAAGCGAACGAGCTCGACCGCATGCGTGAACGGATTGAGCTGGCACACCCAATAGAGCGCCGGGCTCGCCTCCAGCACGCGCCAGAGCGGATAGAGCGCCGAAGATGCGAAGAACATCGGAAAGATCACGAAGTTCATCACGCCGGCGAAATTTTCCAGTTGCCGGACCATCGAGGAGATCAGCATCCCGAGTGCGCCGAGCATCAGCCCGGAGAGGACCAGCGCCGGCAGCACCGTGAGATAGCCGATCGCCGGCGGCTCGATCTCCCAGAAATACGCGATGGCCAAGAACGCATAGACCTGCAGCAGCGACACCGCCGTGCCGGCGATGAGCTTGCAGGACAGGAGAAACCAGCGCGGCAGCGGACTGACCAGCAGCGTGCGCATGTTGCCCATCTCGCGGTCGTAGACCATCGAGAGCGAGGACTGCATGCCGTTGAACAGCTGGATCATCACCATCAAGCCGGGCGTGATGTAGACCTCATACAAGATATAAGTCTCGTAGGGCGGGATGATCGAGATCCCGAGCACCTGCCGGAACCCCGCCGCGAAAATGAACAGCCAGACCAGCGGGCGCACCAGCGCCGCGACGAAGCGTTCGCGCTGATGCAGAAAGCGCAGGCTCTCGCGCCACACGATGCCTTTGAGGCAGATCGCATATTGGGCCAGCGAAAAGCCTTGCGCATGGATGCCGGCGCTCATGCGGCCTCGCCCGCCGCGTCGGTGCTCTGCGTCAGACGGGTGAATGCGCCGCGCACGCCCTCCCCTGTTTGCGCGATATTTGAGACCGGCCCCTGCGCCAGCACGCGCCCGCGATGCAGCACGATGAGCGCGTCGCTGTCGGCGATCTCGTCGACCAGATGGGTCGCCCACACCACGGTGACGTTTTCCTCGCTCACCAGTTGGCGGACATGCTCGAGAATGTCGGCGCGCGCCTTGATGTCGAGCCCGACCGTCGGCTCGTCGAGGATCAGCAAGCGCGGCCGGTGCAGCAGCGCGCGCGCGATCTCGACCCGCCGCATCTGCCCGCCGGATAGATCGCGCACCTTGTCGTTGGCGCGGTCGGCGAGCGCAATACGAGTGAGCACGTCGTCGGCACGCGTGCGCGCCTGGCGCGCGCCGATGCCGTGCAATGCCGCGTGATAGATCAGGTTCTGCCGCACCGAGAGATCGAGATCGAGTGTGCGCGGCTGGAACACGACGCCGAGCAGCCGCAACGCCTCGCCCGGCTGGCGGATCACATCATGCCCGAACAGCCGGATGCGCCCGGTCTGGATCGCGAACAGCCGCGTCACCAGCGAGAACAGCGTGCTCTTGCCGGCGCCATTGAGCCCGAGTAGCGCCACGAAGCGGCCGGGCGCGATCGAAACCGATACATTGTCGAGCGCCTTGCGCGGTCCATAAAAATGGCTGACGCCTTCGACCGACAGTGCTGGCAGCGGATCGGCAGTCATGCGCTGTCACTGCCGCGATATGGTGATGCCCCAGGGCAATTCACCGACCTGGATCGTCTTGATCACCTTTTGCGCCGCAACGTCGATGATCGAGACATCGTTGGAAACCCCATTGGTCGTCAGCATGTATTTCTCGTCCGGCGTGAAGGCCAGATGCCAGACGCGCTGGCCGACCAGCAGATACTTGGTGACCTTGTGCGTCACCGCATCGATGATGGCGACGCGATTGGCCGGACCGAGCGCGACGAATCCCGTTTTGCCGTCGCGCGTGATGCTGATGCCGACCGGCTGGATCGCTTCGCGCCGCAGACCCGGAATCTCGAAATTGATTTTCGTCTTGATCTCGCGCTTGACCGGATCAATCACGCTCACCGTGCCGCCGATCTCGGCCGATATCCATAGCTCGGAGCCGTCCGGCTTGAACTCGGCAAAGCGCGGCCGCGCGTCGACCAGCACATTGCCGACGATCTCGCGGGTCGTCGTGTCGATGAAATGCGCCATGTTCGTCGTTTCCGACGTATTGACGATGAACTTGCCGTCCGGGCTGATCCCCATGCCTTCGGGCTCGACGCCGACCTGCACGTCGCCGAGCCGCGCGCGCTTTTCGATGTCGATCATCGTGACGGTGTTGTCGTTCTCGTTGGCGACGTAGAGAATCTTGCCGTCGTGATCCTGCACGAACAGTTCCGGGTCGGGACCGGAGGGCAACGTGTCGACGATCTCGTTGGTCTTGGTGTCGATCATCTGGATCGTGTCGTCATCGCCGACCGCGACCAGAACGAACTTCTGATCCTTGGTGAACTCGATGCCGCGCGGACGCTGCCCGACCTTGATGGTGCGGATGACCTCCCACTTCGCGGTGTCGATCACCGAAACCGTATTGCCCTTCTCGTTCGACACATAGGCAAGATACGCGCCGGCCGGACTGGCAGCAAAAGCGCATACGCAAAGGCCGAGAAGCAGGCGCAGCATCGGCGTCCTCCGAAGAACTATTTCAGCCGGCACTTTGTCTCAGGCCGGTCATAGCCCAGTGTATCGAGTTCCGAGACCTGATGCAGGAATCCTTCCTGCGGCGAGACCGAGACGATCACCCGGCCGTCGGCCAGCAGGATCGGCTGGCGCAGCTGCAAATTCCAGTCGCGCAAAGTCAACCGCTGGCCCTTGAAGGCCGCGAGCGTGAAATCCGCGCTCTTGAAATAGGCCAGCATGGCGTCCGGATCGTTGTGCTTGCGCGAGGCCGCCTCGCCGATCATGCGCGCCGCCGCCCAGGCCTGCCCGTCGAGCGCCGTCATGCGGCGCTTGTTCAGCGCGACGAACCGGTTCTGCAATTGCTCGGCACCCCACTGGTCATGGGCCGGGTCCCAGCTTTTTGGAATGAGCCCGGCGGAGCCCGCGACCGGGCGCGGGTCCCAGGTGCGATACGGCAGGTAGCTGGCAAACACCTCGCTCTCATCCGCCGCGACCAGCACGTCGTGGTCGGGCGCCGACTGGGTGAACAGCGGAATCTGGCGCTGGATCTGCGTGATGCCGCTGTCGGTGCGCCGCGCGCCGCCGGTGTCCTCGAACACGCGCTCCTGCACGATCTTGGCGCCGAAGCGCGTCGCGGCACGGCGCAGCGCATCCGCAAACAGTTTGTCGTTCGGGTGCGATCCGACCACGAACAGCCAGCGCCGCCATTTCTTCCAGACAAGATATTGCGCCAGTCCATCGGCGAGCATTGAACGCGTCGGCGCGGTGTGGATCAAATTGGCGCGGCAGTCCTCCTCGCGCAGCCGGTCATCGGTTGCGCCGGCATTGAACAGAAGCATGCCGCGCTCGCGCCCCGCATCGGCGGCCTTGAGCAGCGCTTCGGGCGGCAGATCGGCAATGACGAGAGTGACGCCGCGCTCGGACAGGGCCAAAACCGCGGCGGCCGGATCGTCGGTGCTTTTCAGGCGCACATCCTCGAGCGTGAAGCGCTGGTTGAGGAATTTTCCGGTCGTATTGTTGTCCTCGATCGCCAAGCGGGCGCCCGCCACGCCGTCGTCAGCGGGCGGAAGGTCGAGCAGCGAGATCGCGGATTTGACCTCGGCGCGGCGCAGATAGCCGACCTTGATCTCGACCGACTGGGCCAGCGCGGCGGTCGTCAGGGCGAGCAGCAGGCAGGCTGCGATGAGATCTCTATGCAAGCTGCTGCTCCGGCCGGCGCGCCCCGCTAACTCTCTATAATACTTGGATTTCCAGCCGGAAACATGGCATGTTGGCGATATATCAATCGCGCTCGTCCGCGCGAAAGCGGGGACCCAGGGCAACAGACTTGGACCGGAATATTTTGCCCTGGATTCCCGCTTACGCGGGAATAAGCGGAACATGCTTTGGGGGCAGGAAGGGACGCCGAAATGCGCGGCAGGGCCATGATTCTGAGTGCTGTGGCGATCGCGTTTTCCGCTGTGGCGGCAGGGGCTGAGACGCGCTCGGCCGCGGTATTCGATTTCGAGCTGGTCGACACCAGCGGGGGCGATCCGCTGAAGGCGCAGGATGCGGAACACCAGTCCCGCGTCGCCCAGACCAGCGAACGGCTGCGCACGCGCCTGACCGAATCCGGCCGCTACAGGGTCGTCGATATCGCGCCGGTTACGAAGGAAGCGCATGCCAGCAACCTGCAAGCCTGCGGCGGGTGCGACGTGACGCTCGCGGACCGGGTCGGCGCCGATCTTTCGGTCACCGGCACAGTATATAAAGTGTCGAACCTGATCCTGAACATGATGATCTTCGTTCGCGACGCCAAGACCGGCGGCAATGTCGCGGTGATGCAGGCCGACATGCGCGGCGATACTGATGAATCATGGCTGCGCGCGGTCGATTGGCTGGTGCGCAACCGGCTGCTCGCGGCCGAGACCGCGCGATGACGCTGCTGCTGGCAAGCGTGAACGGGCCGGCCGAAGCCGAGATCGCGGTCGCGCAAGGCGTCGATATTGTCGACCTCAAGGACACATCGAAAGGCGCATTCGGGGCGGTCACGCCGGACGTCGTGCGCGCGACCGTGACGGCCGTCGCCGGCCGGCGGCCGGTCAGCGCGGTGACCGGCGAGCTGGCGATGGAGTCCGAACTGCTGGTCGCGGCGGCGGGCGCCATGGCGGATGCCGGCGCTACTTACGTCAAGGTCGCGTTGTTTCCCGGACCACGCCGCGCGGACTGCATTCGGGCGCTGTCGGCGCTCGCGCGCCGCGTCAAGATCGTCGGCGTCATGTTCGCCGATAACGGCTGGGACCAGGCGCTGATCGCCCTGATGACGCAGAGCGGCTTTGCCGGCGGCATGCTCGACACCGCGCACAAGCGCAACGGCAATCTGCTCACCCACATCGATATTCCGACCTTGGGCAACCTCGTCGATGCCTTCCGGGCGCAAGGGCTGCTGGCGGGACTCGCCGGCTCGCTCGAAGCGCCCGACATTCCGCGGCTGCTGCTGCTCGCGCCCGACATCCTCGGCTTTCGCGGCGCGCTCTGCGTCGGGCAGAAGCGGACCGCGCGGATCGATGCGGCGGCCGTCGACGTGATCCGCGCGCTCATTCCGGCCGACCAGCGCGGCTTTGCGCAAGGCGGCGCTGGACCTGCGAAGGTCGATTACCGGCTGCTCGCCGCGCGCGGCTATTCGGTCGATCACCGCAAGGATGAAACGACGGATCTTATTTTCGTGCATGACTTCGTGCTGCCGGTGCGCATCGGCATCTATGCGCGCGAGCACGACAGGCCGCAGAACGTGCGCTTCAATGTCGAGGTCAAGGTGCTGCGCGCCGGCCACGCGCCCGAGGACATGCGCGACGTCTTCTCCTATGACATCATCACCGACAGCATCCGCATGATCGTCGCGCAGGAGCATATCGGGCTGGTCGAGATGCTGGCGGAGCGCATCGCCGCCGTCGTGCTGACCTATCCGCGCGTTACCAGCGCCAAGGTGCGGGTTGAAAAGCTGGACGTCGGCCCCGGCGCGGTCGGGGTCGAGATCGTGCGCGAACGTGCCGCCGAGACCGCGCAGGTGCATCACTTGTTTGCTTTTGGCGGCGAAGGTGACCCGAAGGCGCGCGGCTGAATGCGCCCGACGGTGGTGAAGCTCGGCGGGAGCCACGCGTTCTCCGAACATCTGGCAGGCTGGGTCGCGGCGATCGCCGGCTGCGCCGGACACGTCGTTGTGGTCCCGGGCGGCGGCCCGTTCGCGGACGCGGTGCGCGACGCGCAGCCGAAGATCGGCTTTGACGACGCCGCCGCGCACCACATGGCGCTGCTCGCGATGGAGCAATACGGCTGCGCGCTCACAAGCTTGAACGCCGCCCTCGTGCCGGCGGATTCTCTGGTCGCAATCCAGCAGGCGCTCGCGGCGGAAAAAGTCCCGGTCTGGATGCCGTCGCGCTTGGCGCTCGCCGCCGATATCCCGGCCTCCTGGGACGTCACGTCGGACAGCCTTGCGGCCTGGCTCGCGGGCCAGTTGGGGGCGCGGCAATTGCTGCTGGTCAAGCACGTCGGTTTGGGCGCCGCGACAGCACGGCTGCCGGACCTGATCGCCCGCGGCATCATCGATGAGGCTTTCCCGGCATTTCTCAACGGCCAAAAAGCCGCCGTGCTCGGACCGACCGATCAGGCGCTGCTCGATACGATCATCAGAGGCGGATCGGCCATCGGAACGCGCATTGACCCGTGATCGCGGCACACGAATGGACTAGATTTGCCCCATGGCAGCCAAGATCAAAACACCGCGCTGGGGATGGGCGCTGACCGGCTCGGGGCATTTCTTCAAGGAATGCCTCGCGATGATCAGCGAGCTCGACGACGTCGACCTGTTCGTCAGCAAGGCCGCCGCCGAGGTGGTGCGGATGTATCGCCAGGAATTCAAATTGCCGAAGTCCGCGCGCGTGTTTCAGGACAAGACCGCGAGCGCGGCGCCGGTCGGCGCGTTCTACTACGGCGTCTATCACACGCTGGTCGTCGGCCCCGCGACGTCGAACACGGTTGCCAAATGCGTCTATGGAATTTCCGACACGCTGGTCACCAATGTGTTCGCGCAAGCCGGAAAGTGCCGCGTGCCGGCGATCGTATTCGCCTGCGACACCGCGCCCGAGCTTGAAACCGAAGCCCCGAAGGGCATGGTCAAGGTCTATCCGCGCAAGATCGATCTTGAGAACACCGAGCGCCTGAAAGCGTTCGACGCAACGGTGGTCGCCGAGACGCTGACCGAGCTCCAGGCCGCGCTCGCGCGGCGCCGCCAAGAACTCGGTCAGGAACTCGGACAAGAACGCGCGCAAGAAACGCGCGCATGACTGAGCGCATCCTGTTCCTCACCGGGCATCTGGCCCGCGCGCGCCTGGAAAAGGTGCTGGGGGAGAATGATTTCGGATTTGCCTGGTCGATCGTCGACATCGGCGTAAAAGTCGCGGCGCTGATGACCGAAGCCATCATCGCGCGGCGCCTGGCCCGCCCCGTCGCGGCCGACAAGGTCGTGGTGCCGGGGCGCTGCCGCGCGGACCTCACACGCCTCACCGCCGAATTCGGCATTCCATTCGAACGAGGACCGGATGAGCTGAAGGACCTGCCGGCTTATTTCGGCAGGCACGGCCGCAACCTCGATTTGTCGCGCCACGACATGCGCATGTTCGCCGAGATCGTCGATGCGTCCGCGCTATCCGTGGCGGCGATCATCGCGCGCGCGACGGCGATGCGCGCGGCGGGCGCGGATGTGATCGACCTTGGCTGCCTGCCGGATACGCCCTTCCCGCACCTCGAAGAGGCCGTGCGTGAGCTCAAGGCGCATAACTTTGTGGTGAGCGTGGATTCGGCCAGCCCGGATGAGCTGCGGCGCGGGGCTAAGGCCGGCGCGGATTTTCTGCTCAGCCTGACCGAGCACACGCTCGACATCGCGGCCGACACCGGCGCCGTTCCGGTCCTCATCCCGGCAACGCATGGTGACATGGCGTCGCTGCTGCGCGCCGCGGAACTCGCCGAGAAGCGCGGCATCGCGGCGATCCTCGATCCGGTGATCGACCCGATCCATTTCGGATTCATGCCATCGCTGTCGCGCTATGCGGCCTTGCGCGAACGCCTGCCCGGCGCCGATATCCTGATGGGGACCGGCAATCTGACCGAGCTCACCGACGCCGACACCAGCGGCATCACGGCGATCCTGCTCGGCATCTGCTCCGAGCTTGCGATCCGCAACCTTCTGGTGGTCCAGGTCAGCCCGCATACCCGGCGCACCATCCAGGAGCATGACGCCGCGCGGCGCATCATGTATGCGGCGCGCGCCGACGGCAGCCTGCCGCAGGACTACGACCCGGCGCTGCTGCAGGTCCACGACAAGAAACCGTTCCCCAATACGCCGCGCGAGATCGCCGAGGTTGCGGCCGAAGTCACCGACGACAATTTCCGCATCGAGGTCGCCGAAGACGGCATCCATGCCTACAACCGGCACGGGCACCATGTTGCGCAGGATGCGTTTGCGCTGTTCGACAGGCTCAATGTAGCAGGCGACGGTGCGCACGCGTTCTATCTCGGCGCCGAGCTAACCAAGGCCGAGATCGCATGGCGGCTCGGCAAACGCTATGCGCAGGACGAGCCGCTCGATTTCGGCGGCGCGATCGACGCTGTGGCCGAGGATCGCACCCGGTTGAAGGCGGCCGGGCACACACTGCGGGCAAAGTCCGAGACTTGAAGCATGCCGATGATCCGCGAAACCATCGTGACGACCGTCAGCGCCGCCGGCGTCGTGCACATCGCGCCGCTCGGCATCATCCAGGATGGCGAGGAATGGATCATTGCGCCGTTCCGTCCATCGACGACGCTCGACAATCTGCGCGCGATCCCGTTTGCGGTCGCGAACTACACAGACGATGTGCGCGTCTTCGCCGGCTGCCTGACCGGCCGGCGCGACTGGCCGACCACCGCCGCGGGACGCGTGCCGGTGCCGCGCCTTGCCGGCGCGCCGGCGCATGCGGAACTGGCCGTCTCACGCATCACCGAGGACGAGCAGCGGCCGCGCTTTCATTGCCGCGTCGTGACGCTCACCACCCACGCGCCGTTCCGGGGGTTCAACCGCGCCCAGGCTGCCGTGATCGAAGCCGCCATATTGGTCAGCCGCCTGCATATGCTGCCGCGCGAGAAGGTCGAAGCCGAAATGGCGTATCTTGCGATCGCGGTCGACAAGACCGCCGGACCGGCCGAGCAGGAAGCGTGGGACTGGCTGGTCGAAAAAGTCCGCCGGCATGATGCCGATCGCGATGGCGCCTGACGAACAAGCATGACGCGCTGACCAAGCTCTATAATCGGTCGTTCTATGCCGACGAATTGAACCGGTTGGAGCGCAAGGGCCTGACGCCCGTCACCATCATCATCGCGGACCTCAACGGCCTGAAGAGCGCGAACGATCAATTCGGCCACGCGGTCGGCGATGCGCTGCTGCGCCGCGCCGGCGAGGTACTGAATGCGCTGATCGAGGGCCCGAACCACGCGGCCGCATCGGCGGCGACGAGTTCGCGATCCTGCTGCCGACGACCGACGCCAATGCGGGCGCCGCCATGATGGACGCCATCCAGCAGCTGGTCGAAATCAACAACCAGTTCTATCCGGGCTCGCCGCTCAGCTTCTCGATGGGCGCAGCAACCGGCCGGCCGGGCGAACGGCTCGAGGCGACCGCCAAGTGCACGGACCTCGTGATGTTCGAAGCCAAGCGCAAGCCTTACGCGCAAGCCGGCCAGGACCAGCGGCGCGAAGCCGCGTCGGCGGCTTGAGATTGCGCAGAGCGTGACTGTCTAGGATTGCAGCGTCACACAATTTCGGAAAATCGAGATTGTGTGGCGTGGCGTGGAGCGACGCCGCGTTTCACCACGCGCCAGGCTCGGGGCGGGCACGCGAAGCTCGCGGCCATCCTTCGAGGCGCTCGCTGCCGCTCGCTCCTCAGGACGAGGTCGGAGTTTGTTGCTTGCGCGGCAATGAGCGGAACATGCTTTAGCATGCGGGCTCGATCGCCATCGACTGGCGACGGCAATCACGCCATGGTCAAGCTATGCGCGCCACCCGACCATGAGCAAGACCCCGCCGAGCTGCGGCAGCAGCGCCAGCAGGACGAGCCGGAGCATGGCGAAATCATCTGCCTCCGGCTTGAGCAAGCCATGGGAGAGCCAGGCGACCAGCTTGATGGCAGCCTCGGTTTGCGGATCGGTGGTCTGCGCCACCGACTGGGTCGCTATATCGAGGGCATGCCGGCGCTCGGCCACCGCCGCTTCGCGTTCCCGGCAGAACTTGCCGACGCCGCCTTTGCATTCGCGATCCCGCGCGGACATGGCATCGGTCAGTGATGCTTGCGCGCGCTCGATCGCCAGTGTCACGCGTGAGGCGCGCGCGAAGGCGACCTCGCTGATGTTGGTCGACGCGAATCCGATTCCGGCGGTGACCGCAAAGACGAACGTCATCGTCCACATCGCCCAACCCGCAAGCGCCGTGGCGCGGTGACGGGCGTGCCAGAGCCGGACGGCACAGGTCGGCATCACCAGCGCGACCAGATCGGCGGCGACACCGATGGCGAGAAACATCCAGCCGGCCACATGGCTCGATCCGAGCGACTGGGCGAACCAGCCGTTCATCGCCATGCCGACGCCCGCGAGAGCGAGTGCGGCGGCCCGGAGCAGGATCGAAGTCATGTTTGGTCGCGCGGCATCGTCGTCAGGCGCAACGGCCTCTGGCGTGGCGGGCGCCGCGAGCGGCGCAGCGGTGGTTTGTTTGCTCGTTGCCTCGTCCAGCCAGACGCCGGTCAGAGCCGGAGGGCTCTTCGCCTGTGCTTTGACGAACTCCATGAAATCAGGCGCGATCAGGGATTCGGACGCGTGCAGTTCATCGTCTGATGCTGCGGCTTTCGTTTTGACCTCGGATTTGGGCTTGGACGGCTTGCGTGGCTTGGCCACGCGCGATCGCTTTTCAGGACTCTTGGTCGCCTGGCGTTGATGCCACGGGATGATTGACGCAACAGACTCATCGGCCATCGGAGCCGCTCCATTCGGTCGTGATACCGTGGCGCGCCCGCGTGGCTCGCAAGCGCGCCGTCGCGCCGGCATCAGGTGATGCGTGAGCGGGAAATCAGGCAGGGGCCCGCTTATGAAGCGGACCTCTCGTCGATTGCGGCTTGGCCGGCATCGCGCGAAAAAAACATCGTCGAGATCGAGCGGCCCAAGTCCGCGAATGATGCGGGCGGGCTCGCGGCACGGCACGCCACGACTCATCCCTTGGGGATGAGGCGGACGCCCGAAAGGTTCTGATCCGCGCGGGGCCGGTCAGCCGATGCCGAACACCCACTCTCTTGGTCAAGAGTTAACACGAGATTCGGCCGCGCGAAACGGTATCGAACGATTGTCCGCACGCGCCGCGCGAGACGGAGACGGCATTGCGTCTTTGCGGTCACAGCCGGGCTACCGGTAAGTATGGCGAGCGCAAGCGACGACGTCGGCTATATCAGGCGCTAGACAAATTGGAGCGAAATGCTCCCCAGCGGGCCGAAATCCGCATGGATGGTGTCGCCCTTGTGCGCCACCACGATGCGCGTGAACGAGCCCGCCAGCACCAGATGTCCGGCCTCCAGCGTGACGCCGAGCGAACCGAGCTTGTTGGCAAGCCAGGCAACGCCCATCGCCGGATGGCCGAGGACGCCGGCCGCAAGGCCGGTTTCCTCGATTTCCGAATTGCGCATCATGATGCCGCCGACCCAGCGCAGATCGACATCCATCGGACCAACCGGACGGCCGCCGACCACGATGCCGGCCGCCGCGCCATTGTCCGAGATCGTGTCGAAGATCTTGCGCGGATTGACCATCCGGGCATCGACGATCTCCATCGCCGGCACGACATATTCGGTGGCGCGCAGCACGTCGGTGAGGCCGACGCCCGGGCCCCTGAGCGGCTTGCCGAGAATGAAAGCAAGCTCCACCTCGACGCGCGGGATGCAGTAATTCGCATGCGGCACTTTCGCGCCGTCCGCGATCATCATCGAGTCGAACAGATAGCCATAGTCCGGCTCATCGATCTGCGAGGACGCCTGCATCGCCTTCGAGGTGAGGCCGACCTTGTGGCCGATCAGTTTCTGGCCGGCCGCCATCTTGCGGCTGGCGACCTCGGTCGAGATCGCATACGCGTCCTCGAACGTGATGCCCGGATACGTCACCGAAAGCTGCGTCGCCTGCTGGCGCGTCTTCTCGGCGTTCATGAGCGTGTCGGCGGCCCTTTGGCGATCGGCGTCGGAGAGCATTGCGTCCTCGGGCTTTGGCGTCTTGCGACAGCTTCGTAGCAGCAAAATCGCGCGGAGGCGACAAGGCTCGGAAACGCAGGGCGGGCAAAGCGCGGAGCGCGTGCCCGCCATTTCGGCGCGTGGGCACGGCGCATCCGCCTTCGCCCGAAGGCGGGCTTCGGCGGACAAGTCGCGCCTTTGCCCGCCTTACGACGACGGCGGCGTTTTCGTTACGGGCTGGCGCGGGTGCACGTAGTCCTTGAACAGCTCGAAGCTCTTCCAGGCGGGCTCGACCGGATCGCAGCCGGGCTGCGGCACGTAGGCCGAATTTTCGACAAGCTGCATCTTCGGGATATAGCGCGGGCAATTGGGAAAGATCGCGCGCGCCGTGACGCGCACGATTAGCTGCGCGCCGATCGTCTCGGCGAGAAGCGGATCGTCGCGCGAGACGGTGGCGCTGCCGTTGACGCGCAGACGGCGCGGCCGCTCGTGCAGATCGATGAACAGCAGGCCCACATTGGCGTTGACCAGCAGATTGCCGAGGCTCTTGAACATGCCGTTGCCGTCATAGTCCGGGAACGCCAGCTCGCCATCGCCGGTGACACGGACAAAACCTGCGGGCCCGCCCTTGAACGAGCAATCGGGACGTCCCTCGGTATCGGCGGTCGACAGGAAGAAATAGATCGCGCCCTCGATGAATACCTTGTCGTCGGCGGTGAACGCCGTGCGCGTGAGTTTTTCCTCGAGGCGGTCGGAAATGCGGCGGCTGTCGAACTGATCCTGCAGGCGGCGATTGCCGTCGTGATACATGATCGTCATGGATGCCCTCCTGGTTGCCCTTGTGAGCAAGGCCCGAAGTTTGCACAGTCGGCGACGGGTCATCCACTGTATCCGGAGGTCTGAGATGAAAAAGTTCGCTTTGGTGCTGACGGCCATCCTGTTTGCCGCCGGGCCTGCCGGCGCCGCCGAATACCTCGACAAGACCGACATGCAGAAGGCGCGCGCCTTCTCGCCCGCGGTGGTCAGCGAGGGCGGCCGGACCGTCTACCTGGCGGGCCAGACGACGCTGACCGACGAGAACGGCGCCAATATCGCGGGCAATTTTGAGGCGCAGGCGCGCACGATCTTCCGGCTGCTCGACAAGACGCTGCAGCGCGCCGGCGGTTCGCTCAAGAACATGGTGACCATGACGGTGTTCATCACCGACGTGCGCAATGGCGACCGCTTCGTGGAGATTCGCAAGGAGACGTTTCCGGATGGAAACTTCCCGGCCAGCGCGCTGATCACGGTCAGCGCCCTGGCGCGGCCCGGCATGCTGATCGAGATTCAGGGCATCGGGATGGTCGGTGATGCGTGTTCGAACGAGAAGCCGTGTACCAAGAAGTGAAGCATCGTTGCTTGGTACCGTTACCCCTCACCCGGATCACTTCGCGATCCGACCTCTCCCTATGGGAGAGGTGAAGAGACACCGCCTGGCGGTTGGGTTTCCTCGGCGATCCGCTTGCGACCGCTCATATAGGCGCGGCCGTCATTGACGGCATCGACCGCGATCAGCCGGCCGCCCTTGCGGTACTCGACCGAGAAGCGCGCCGCCGCGACATCGCCGACGGTCCGTGCGTCGTCATAGCCCTCGCTCAAGCCCGCCATCTGCAGCTTGAGCTCATACTGGTCCGACCAGAACCACGGCACCGGATCGTAAAGCTGCGGCTTGCCGAGCATCGCGGCGGCCACCGCCTTGGCCTGATCGATCGCGTTCTGCACGCATTCGAGCCGCAGCCTGCGGCCGTAGCGCTTGCTCGGAAACTTGGTGCAGTCGCCGGCCGCATAGATATCCGGATCGGACGTGCGGCCGTGCTCATCGACCACCACGCCGTCCTCGCAGCCAAGACCGGCGGCCGCCGCGATATCGTCGTTCGGCTTGGCGCCGACCGCGAGCAGCACCAGATCGGCGGGCAATGCCGCGCCGTCGGCGAGCCGCACCTGCGTGACTTTCCCCTCGCCTTCGACCGCCGCCATCCTGGCGCCGAGCCGGATCACGACGCCGCGGCCGGCGTGGAAGTCCTGCATGAAGGTCGAGATCACCGGCGAGGTGACGCGCTTCATCACGCGGTCCTCGGCCTCGAGCACCGTGACCTCGCGGCCCTCGCCGCGCGCGACCGCCGCGACCTCGAGCCCGATATAGCCGCCGCCGACGATGACGACGTGCCTTGCGTTGTCGAGCGGCCCGCGCAGGCGGCGCACGTCGTCGATCTGGCGCAGCGAGAACACGCCGGGCAGATCGGCGCCCGGCAGCGGCAGCGGGCGCGCGCGCGTGCCGGTCGCAACGATCAGCGTCCCGTAATCGACGATGCGTCCGTCGCGCAGCGTGATCTGCTTGACGGCGCGGTCGATCGACGCAACCGCCACGCCGAAATCGACCGTGACGCCCTGATCGTGCCAAAAGTTCTCGGCGCGGAAATACAGCGTCTCGGCCGGCGGCCGCTCGGTCAAGAACTTCTTCGACAGCGGCGGGCGCTGATACGGCGCATAGGGCTCGTCGCCGATCATGCGGATACTGCCGGTGTAACCGCCGTGCCGCAGGCTCTGCACCAATTGCGCCGCCGCCTGGCCGGCGCCGGCAATAACGACCTCGCTCATGCGGCTACTTTTTCTTTCGTCTTGATGTCGATCTCCGACGACAGCGTGCGATGCACCGGGCACTTGTCGGCGATCTCCAATAGTTTTGCCCGTTGCGTTTCGTCAAGCTCGCCCTCCAAAGTGACGGTCCGGTCGATGTGATCGACCATGCCGACCTTGGTTTCGCAATTCTCGCAGTCCTGCGCGTGGATCTTGTCGTGCTTGAGGTGCACGCTGACGTGCCGAAGTGGAAGCTGCTTGCGCTCCGCATAGAGGCGGATGGTCATCGACGTGCAGGCACCGAGCGCCGCCAGAAGATACTCGTAAGGGCTCGGGCCGGCCCCGTTGCCGCCGGCCGACACCGGCTCGTCGGCGATGTAGCGATGCGAGCCGGCAATGATCGCCTGCTCGAACTTGCCATTGTGGGTTTCCTCGACCAGCACGCCCTCGAGCGGGGCCATGTCGGGTTCGGGCACCATGTCGAGATAGCGTTCGGCCCAGGCGGCGATCACGTCGGCCGCATAGACCGCATCGCGCCGCCGGCTGATCAGATGATCGGCGCCGTCGAGCGACACGAAGCTCTTTGGATGCTTGGCGGCGAGGAAGATCGCGCTGGCATTGTCGATGCCGACGGTATCGTCGGTCGGCGAATGCATCACCAGCAGCGCCTTGCGCAGCGTCGCAACGCGCTGCTTGAGTTTCTGGTCGGCGATGTCCTCGAGGAATTCCCGGCGGATGCGGAACGGGCGGCCGGCGAGTTTCACCTCGACTTCGCCCTGCGCCTGAATGGTCGGCACATGCTGCTCAAACAGACCAACGACATGCGCCGGATCGGCCGGCGCGCCGATGGTGACGACCGCGCGCGCCTGCGGCAATTCCGCGGCGGCGCAAAGTACGGCCGCGCCACCGAGACTATGGCCGATCAGGATCTCGGGCGCCCGGAACATGACGCCCATATGGTTTGCGGCCGCGACCAGGTCGGCGACGTTCGAGGAAAAGCTCGTATTGGCGAATTCGCCCTCGCTCGCGCCGAGCCCGGTGAAATCGAAGCGCAATACCGCGATACCGCGCGCGGTCAGCCCCTCCGCGATGCGCCTTGCCGCGAGGTTGTCCTTTCCGCAGGTAAAACAGTGCGCGAACAGCGCGTAGGCGACCGGGGTGCCGGCCGGGCGGTCGAGCCGCGCGGACAGCTTTTCGCCGCGCGCATTGGGAAAATCGAAGCGTTCGGAAGGCATCGCGTGCTCCCTATTGCGGCTTCTCTTGTGGCGCCGGAGCCGGCACTGGCACCGGAGCCGGCTCGGGTTGCGGCGGCTCGGCAGGTTCGGGCTCCGCATGCGCATGGCGGTATTGGCGGATGATAGCACCGACGACGTTGGAATAATCATCGGTCCAGATGCGCTGGCGCGGATCGGGAGAGATGACGGTCCAGTCCGAGTCATCACCGAGCGTGTCGAAATCCGCATCCTCGCGCGCGCTGATGACGACCGTCGAGGTGAACAGGTAATTGACGTCATCCTCGTCATCGCGCGCCACGCGATTGTTGACGCGGCTGGTCAGCCCATTGGCGTGCGCGATGCCGGCAACCACGGATGCCAATTCCATGTGCCGGTTCGAGATGTGCATCAGCACGATGCCGTGCGGCGCAAGCCGCGAGAGATAGATCGCCATCGCCTCGCGCGTCATCAGATGGATCGGGATCGCATCCGAAGAGAAGGCATCCAGGATGATGAGGTCGTACTTGTCTTGACTCTGCGCCAGCGTCAGGCGGGCATCGCCGAGCACGATCGGCACATCCGGCGCGCATTCGGTGATGTAACGGAAATAGTTCGGATCGCGAGCCATCTTCTGCACGGTCGCGTCGATCTCGTAGAATTTGAAAGAATCTCCCGGCTCCGCGAAGCACGCGAAGGTGCCGGTACCGAGACCGACCACCGCGGTCTTGATCGGCCCGCCGACGCGCTGGCGGACCGCCTTCACGGTCACGCCCATCGGCGAATTGGGAAAATAATAAGTGATCATCGGCGGCTTGCCGGTGACCGGGTCGCCCTGCTGGTCGCGCAGCTGCTCGGCGCCATGGATGGTCGTGCCGTGCAGGAAGACACGGAAGCGTCCGTCCGACGTCTCGGTGATCTTGTGCACGCCAAAGAAGCTGCGCATCGTTTCGCGCACTTCGCTGTCGGGCTTGTAGGCAGTGCCGATGATGAACACGACCGCGATTACGGCCGCGAACGGCAGCGGCTCGCGCGATACCAGGCCGGCGACCACCAGCATCGCGCCGATGGTCCAGTTGAAGGTTTTCTCGTCGGTGACATAGCGATCCGCAAGGCCCGGGAAGGCCGCGATCGCCACCACCGCGATGACGCCGACCCAGAGCAGGCGCGTGCGCGCGTCGGTCGGCATTTCGAGACCGGGGCGGCAGAGGATCGCCAGCACGACCAGCGCCGGAAATTCCACCACCGAATGGAAGATGTTCGGCGCGATCAACCCGGCAAAGATGCCGCCGATCACACCGCCGGCCGACATCCACATATAGAAAGCCGTGAGATAGCGCGCGGGCGGGCGGGCGCGGCTGAGCTCGCCATGGCACACGATGGTGATGACGAAGAAGGCGACGACGTAAAACGCCAGGATGGCGAAGGTGTATTGGCGGATCTCGAACACCATCACGCCGGCGAGCGCGACGATGAACAGCGGCTCGATCGCCACCATCCATTTGTGCGGCAGGACCGGGCGGGTCTGAAACACGATCACGAACGTGACGAGATAGAGCGCGAGCGGGATCACCCACATGAAGGGCGCGGCCGCGACATCGGTCGAGATATGCGCCGTGACGGAGATCAAAAGCGCGGACGGGATCGCGGCGAGCAGCACCCAGCGCGTCGCGTCGCGCCAAGTCGGCGCCGGCGCCGCATCGTCTTCGGTCGCGGTTTGCGTGGCGCTGCGCGGCGCGCGCAGCATCAGCACGCCGCACCATGCGATCAGTGCGATCAGCAGCAGGAAGAACGCCGCCCAGGTCCAGCGCTGCTGGCCGAGCGTCGTTAAGGGTTCGACGGCGAACGGATAGGAGATCAGCGCCAGGAAGCTGCCGATATTGCTGGCCGCATATAAGAAGTAAGGGTTGGCGGCGGCCGGATGATCCGTGCGGGCGAACCAGGCCTGCAGCAGCGGTCCGTTGGCCGACAGCGCAAAGAACGGCAATCCGATCGAGACCGCGAACAGCCCGAGCAGCCAGATCGCAGCGGTCGCATCGGCCGGCGGATTGCCCCACCAAGTGGCGATCGAGAGCGGCAGAAAGAAGACTGCGGCGGCCATCACCGTCAAGTGCACCACGATCGCGCGCTTAGCCTGCAGATAGCTCGTCAGCGCATGCGCGTAGGCGTAACCGGCCAGCAGCATCGCCTGGAAGAACACCATGGCGACCGACCACACCGACGGCGTTCCGCCGAGCTTCGGCAGCACCATTTTGGTGAACATCGGCTGCACGGCGAACAGCAGCGCGGCCGACAGGAAGATCGCGGCCGCATAGACACGCAACAACTGGCTCGGGCTACTCGACGGCATGGCGGTTCCGCTCACGCGCCACGGGTACGCGGCGGTCGCGGCACTATCCGGATAACCGGCGGATTTGCAAGCAAACGGCCGAGGGGAGCACCCCGGTGCCGGTCACGGCAAGTTGATGGCGGGAAGGGACGCCGCCCTTCATCCAGAGGAGCCCGCCAACTCCGGCCTCATCCTGA
>JBBWZU010000629.1:0-5084 GCA_039649225.1 Hyphomicrobiales bacterium
TTCGGGCGCGTGATAGAGCACGTCATTGACCGCGATAAGCGGAACGAGCGCGCGCTCGGCAATCGCCTTCAGACGGGCCAGGCGGCGCGCATCGTCGCCGCGATAAAGCATGCTGGCGGCGAGCCAGATTTGTTGACGGGGGTCCGCCGATTTCAGCCGTGCCAGACAATCGCAAAGTGCATCAGCCTTGATCCGATCGGGCGGCATCACGATGAGATTGAGGCCCGCGATGTGCTCGATGAGGTCATCGAAAAACAAAATGCACTCGGCCTTCTCGCCGCGACTCTTGCCGACCGTGAGCAGGCGGGTGAGGCGTCCCCAGGCGACGCGATTCTGCGGGTAGGCCAGGATGTCGGGAGTGCCGTCGTCAAAGACGAGCCGCGCGCCGACCGCGAGCTTCAGCTCCGCATGATCGGTTTTATGTTCCTCGTTCAACTCCCTGATGCGCGCGTTGAGCTGCTCGGCTTCCGCATAAGCCTTCACAACGCCGGCAACACTGTTGCGGTCGGCAATGCCGATGCCGGTGAGTCCGAGCGCTACGGCTTGTTTGACCAGCTCATCGGAATGCGATGCGCCGCGCAGGAAAGAGAAGTTGGTGGTGACGGCAAGCTCCGCGTAAGCGTGAGCGGATGCCGGCGGCAGGATGAGTTGTTGGCCACTCTCGTCGCCCTCCTGCTTCCTGAACGGGACGACATTGCTCATGCGAACACGCCGTGCACGAACCAGCGCGTGGCCTCATCCGCAACGAACAGGCCTTCGCGAAAAACCCAGACACGCACGCCCTCGCGGCTTTCCACGCGGAAATAATCGCGTGTGAGCGCATGGCCGGTTTCATCGCGCCACCATTCAGTCGCGATGCGTTCGGGACCCTCAACATGCACGATTTCGTGCAGCATGCGGCGCCAGCGAAAGCGCACCGGCGGGCCGTCGGGCACTTCGGCCATGGCTTCGACGGGTTCGGGACGCGTGAAGAGGCGGATGGGGCGGGTGGGCGCAGCGCTGTCCTGCTGAAACGCATGAACGGAATTTGCGGCAAGTCTTCGCGTCTGGTTTGCGACGCTGTTTCTCACTTCAACATGGCGGCTCATATGCGCCCCCATCGCCATCGCGGCATATTCCGGAATATGCGTGTCCTGCTCGATCAATCGCGTCACGCGGCGCAACCCGAAACGCGCGCCGAGGCGATCGATGAGATGCGCGAGCTCCGCCGCATGGTCGGGCGCCGCCAGGCCGGTCTGCTGCGGATCGCTGCGCTCGGTCACCAGCGCGCAAAGCCGCACCACGTCGAAGCCGAAGCCCGGGTCGATCTCGTCGTTGATCACGTCGAGCCGCTCGGCGAACAGCCGCGCCACGCGCGGGGGATCACGCAACGGTTCGCCGGTGCCGACCTCGATGCGGAAGACCTTTCCGTCGGTGCGGAACAGCGCAACCTGCAGCAGCCGCGCGCCTTCGCCGCGTTGCTCCAGCACGGGTGCAAGCCGCGTCGCGAGCCGCTCGATGGTGCCGAGCACGTCGCGCTCGAGCGCGATCGGATCGTTGAAGCGCTGCTCGACAAGGGCACTCGGGATCGGCAAGCGTGGCGTGATCGGCTCGTCCGCGATGCCGAGCGCCTGATCGAGACGGCGCATGAGATGGTTAAAGCGCGCGGCGAGCGGCGCACGGGGGCGGTCGAGCACGTCGGCGATGCGTTTCAGTCCGACCTGCGCGAGAGCCTCGATGACATCGGGAGCAAGGCGCAAGGCGGCGAGGGGAAGGGGGGAGAGCGCATTGCGTTCGTCGCCGGACGCGACGCTCCCCACCCGTCCGGCTTCGCCGGCCACCCTCCCCCGTTGGGGGAGGGATAAATACCGCGCCACGCCCCACGCACATCCAACCGTAGCGGCAATCGCGACGCGCGCCTGCAGGCCATGCGCCTCCAGTCGCCGCACGAGATCGGCCGCCAGCGCCGCCTCACCGCCGAACAGATGCGCGCAGCCGCTGATGTCGAGCGTCAGCCCATCGGGCGCATCGAGCCCGACCAGCGGCGTATAGCGGTCACACCAGTCGGCGATCGCTTCGAGCAGCGCCAGATCCGCCGCCTCATCGGCTTCCGCGACGGCGATCTTCGGATAGCGCGCGCGCGCATCCGCGAGCGGCATGCCGACGGCAAGGCCCAGCGCCGCCGCCGCATCGTTGACGGCGGAGAGCCGCAATGCGCTCTTGACCGGTGCGGCGATAACGAGTGCCTCATCCGGTGCGTCGTGTTTCGCGATCCGGTCGGTCGGAAGCCGCCGCATCCACACCGACAGATAGCGCCGAGAAGGCGTGTTCATGATGATCCCAAATGAGAGTCCAGGTGCCGCATGGGCCGCGGCGGTTGCGGGTAAGAGAGAGCGTGAAAGCGGTATGGCCGAGCCCGCCGAACTCATCCGGCACGCTTGGCGCGGCCGCGATCTGCCAGCGCGTGCGCGCGACGCTCGGCGCGTTGCTCGCCTTGTGACGCAGCAGCAGCCCGATGCCGCCACCGTCCCTGGCGGCAAGAGAAAGCCGCCGTGTTGCGGTCAGGTCCGGTGTATCGGCGAATTCCGCCACCACGGTCGCGAGCGCGCGACACTTGAGCGCCTCCTCCATCGCGAACAGCGCGTCGACCGGGCGCGCCACATGCGCAACCAGCAGCTGGTCGGTGGAAAGCCCGAACTGATCGAGCCCGGGGCCGTAGAGCGCGCCGGTCTCAAGGCTGCCGAAATCGGTTGAGATCCAGAGCGTCTGCTTGTGCGGTTCGCGTGCGAGTGCCGCGAGCGCCAGCGCAAAGCCGGCCGCTGCGCCAAGATGCACCGGCGCTGCCGCGCTCGCCTCATGCAGTGTCGCGCCTTGCAGGCCGCCGCCAAGCGCCGCGTCGATCGCCCCGACACCGAGCGCGCGCGAAGGCGAGTCCTCGCAAAACGTTTCGACAGTCGCGATGGCGCGACGCAGGTAGGACAGATGTTGCTCCATCGGCTCGGCAGAGAGCATGGCGGGGACCATTGTTCATGATATGTTCTTATTGATTCCTCGCCCAAGGGCAGGAGTCAAGCGGAGCGCCATAGTACCGTTCTCCGGCTGCCTCCAATCTTTGAATGCTTAAAATTTAGCCGAATAAATATGCATTGTATGCAAGAACAAGAGCGGGCCTCTGGCTTGAAAGCCGCTCGCCAGCTCACGAATTTTCCAAATTCCAGCAAGTCCACCAAAGCCTTGGCGGCTGCGACCGTGCGTCACGTCCATCTGGCACGCCGCTTGAAGACTGTCTCGTCGGGCCATCGGGTCCGATCGGGAGAGTTTTCAATGAAGCGTCGCGATTTTCTCAAGTCCGCGTCCGCATTGGCGGCCAGTACCGCCGTCACGGCGCCGGCCGTCTTTTCGGCGAACGCCCAATCGCGCAAGGAGACATTGCTCCTCGTTACCGAGAACGGGCCGAACAATCTCGACATCCACGGCGTCGGCACCAATCGCCCCGGCTACGAGGCGTCATGGAATTGCTATGACCGCCTCATCAGCCATGAGACCAAGACGCTGCCCGACGGCACGCTCTCCTATGACCGCGACAAGTTCAAGATGGAGCTCGCCGAGGACATGAATGTCGGTGACATGTCGGTGACCTTCAGGCTCAAGAAGGGCGCCAAATTCCACGACGGCACGCCGGTCACCGCCAAGGACGTGAAGTGGTCGTTCGATCGCTCGGTCAGCGTCGGCGGTTTTCCGACCGTTCAGATGAAGGCAGGTTCGCTGGAGAAGAAGGAGCAGTTCGTCGCGGTCGACGACAACACCTTCCGCGTCGATTTCATCAAGAAGGATCGCCTCACCCTGCCCGATCTCGCGGTGATCGTGCCCAGCGTGTACCACTCCGAACTGGTCAAGAAGAACGCGACCGAAAAAGATCCGTGGGGCCTCGAATACACCAAGAGCGCCACGCCCGGCAGCGGTGCCTACAAGGTGACGAGCTGGAAGCCTGGCGTCGAAACCGTCTATGAGCGCAACGACGCCTGGATCGCCGGCAAGCTGCCGCAGCTCAAGAAGGTGATCTGGCGCACCATCCCGTCGCAGGGCAACCGCCGCGCGCTGATGGAGCGCGGCGACGCCGACATCTCGTTCGACCTGTCGAGCAAGGATACGGCGGAAATGAAAAAGGACGGCAAGCTCGTCGTCATCTCCAACCCGATCGGCAACGGCATGTATTCGGTCGAGTTGAACGTGAAGAATCCACCGTTCGACAACGAGAAGGTCCGCCAGGCGGTTGCCTACGCGCTGCCGTACCAGAAGATCATGGATGCGGCGATGTTCGGCCTCGCCAACCCGCTGTTCGGCGGATCGTCCAATACCGTCAAGGACATCACCTGGCCGGCCAAGAGCGGTTACAGCGACGACATCGCCAAGGCCAAGGCGCTGATGGCCGAGAGCGGCGTGTCGAATATCGACACCACGATCTCGTTCGATCTCGGCACCGGCGACATCTGCGAGCCGATCGCGGTGCTGGTGCAGGAAGCGCTCGGGCAGATCGGCATCAAGACCACAATCAACAAAGTGCCAGGCGCCAACTGGCGCAGCGAGATGGCGAAGAAGTCGATGCCGCTGATGGTCAACTTCTTCTCAGGTTGGCTCGATTATCCGGAATATTTCTTCTTCTGGTGCTACTCGGGCCAGAACGCGATCTTCAACACGCCAAGCTATGTCAACAAGGACATGGACGTGCTGATCGACGGCGCGCGCGCGGCGGCTGCGGCCGGCGACAAGGCGAAATACCAGGCCGATGTCGAGGGCTTCATCTCGAAGGCCTACAACGAAGTGCCGCGCATTCCGCTGTTTCAGCCGTTCCTCAACGTCGCCACGCAGAAGAACATCTCCGGTTACGTTTACTGGTTCCACCGCCAGGTCGACTACCGCTCCCTTGTGAAAGCCTGAGCCGCACCACGTAGCCGGCGCGCGCCACCCGCGCGCCGGCCCCACCGAGGGCGAAGCCATGCTGATGACGATCGCGAAACGCCTGGTGACGGTGATCCCGACTTTGATCGGTGTCGTGATCGTCACCTTCATGCTCACCCGCGTCTTGCCCGGCGATCCGGCGGTCT
>JBBWZU010000646.1:0-5443 GCA_039649225.1 Hyphomicrobiales bacterium
ATGCCGCCGGTATTGTGGATCACGAACGAGTTGGTGAAGAAGCTGAGACCCTTGAGGCCGAACATCTTCTCCAGATCGGCCCTGACGACGGTTTCGAGCTTGCCCTGAAACACCGCCCCCTGGCGCAGGCCGCCGGTAACGTCCGCGTGCCCCTCGCTCGTCAGCACGAAACTATAGGTCAGCCCGCGCTCGCTGAGCCATTTGCGCATGCCGCCGGGATCGCCGTTATTCGGCAGGCTGCTGGCGATCGAGCCGGGCGGAATGCCGTTCTTCCACTCCCCCTCTCTTTCTTCTTCCTGTGCCAGCGCGGTCTGCGCGCATGCAGCCAACGCCGTCGCGATCAGGATCGCGAGCCGCACCTGGCTCAGGGTGTCGGCAACGAGGCTAATGGGGCCGCGCGATTCACGACGGCCAGCGCGTGGGCACAAGATCATGACCGGGTCGCAACTGAGGCCGTGGCGGACAGGCCCCGATGCGCCGGACCCGGCCGATCCATAATGTGCTTCATTTCGCCGTCGCCCCCAGACTCAATCTCAATGCATCAACATTGGCACACTAGCCTTGTTGCGACTTATTCTCAATTACGGCAGGGCGGATATCGCCCACATTGGCGCGCATGTGTGACACTGCGGCCACGTCACCCAGCGGAATGGCCAGCGGTCCCGCCGTTCGCTTGAGCCGGCGCCCAGTGCTGCGACAATCCGTCGTGCGGTCGGCTTTGAGTCTCCGGCCGCCCGGGGGCGCTTTCATGCAATCCACGACGCCACGCGGGATGGCGCTGCTGTCATTGGCCGTGGCTGTATTCGCCTGGGGGGTGGCGCGCCGCGCCGATGCGGCCGGGACCGCCTACGGCACCGACACGGCGGATGTCGGCGAGGTCGGCAACTGCAAGATCGAATCCTGGATGTCCTGGGCCAGCAATCAGGATTTTCTCGCCATCACCAATCCCTCCTGCATCGTCGACCTCTCGCGGCCGGTCGAGATCAGCGCGCAGATCCAGCGCGCGCGCACCGACGACGAATGGGGCGCCTCGATCGCACCGAAGTTCAAGACCAATCTGCTGCCGACCGCGATCGGCCGCTTCGGTGTCGCGGTCGCGGGCGGCGCGATGTTCGACATGGTGTCGCGCGAGAACACCGGCGTCTTCGCCTATGTGCCGGCGACGCTGCGCATGTCCGAGGTGGTGCGGGTCAACCTCAATGCCGGCTGGCTGTGGGACCGCAGCGCCGATCAGCACTATCTCACCTACGCGGCCGGCATCGACTACCGGACCGCCGACAATGTCTGGACCCTGACGGCGGAAATCTTCGGCCAACTCGGCACCGCCGACACCGCGAGCGTGACGCAGCCCCGCGCTCAGGTCGGCCTGCGCTGGCGGCCGGTCGACCAGATCTCGATGGACGTCATTCTGGGCCGCAACATCACGGGCGAGAATGCCAACTGGGTCACGCTTGCGACCAGCATCCGCTTTCCGGCGCCGGACAAGCCGGCGCAGAAGGATGATAAGTAGCAGTGTAAGCACAGGATGTTCAATTAGCTCCGTCATGCCCGGGCTTGTCCCGGGCATCCACGTCTTTCTTACGAGCGTATGCAACGAAGCAAGGCGTGGATGGCCGGGACAAGCCCGGCCATGACGGGGTTTTATTTTGTAAGTGCGATGCTCCAGCTGAGCATCGCGCTTACGTGTACACCGCCGACACCCGGATCGAACCTTCCTTGCGCAGCACCTGCACGCCGACATCCTCGTTGTGCCGCCGCAGCGCCAGATCGACGCTCGAGCTCCCGAGCCGCAGATTGCGCACGATCACTTCGTCGAGGAACGCGGGCAGGCGCGGATTGCGCAGACGGATCTCGCTCGCATCGGTATCGAACTCGAGACCGAGCGCGGCCTGGATCAACGTGAATGGCGTGCCGCTCGCCCAGGCCTGCGGCGCGCAGGCGACCGGATAGAGCGTCGGCCCCCTGCCCTTGCGCCGCTGGAAGCCGCAGAACAATTCGGGTAGGCGGCGCATGTCCATGTAGGTTGCGGCTTCGAACAGGCCGCGGAACACGCGCTCCAGCTCGCTCTTCAAACCGTATTTCGCAAGCCCGAGCGCGATCAGCGCGTTGTCATGCGGCCAGACCGAGCCATTGTGATACGACATCGGATTGTAGCGCTGTTCCTCAGCTGACACCGTGCGGATGCCCCAGCCGGAAAAGAATTGCGGACGCAACAGGCCGCGCCCGACTTTTCGCGCGCGCTCATCCGCCACGATGCCGGTGAACAGCACCTGGCCGGCATTCGAGGTGCGCACGCGGCACGGCTGTTTCTTGCCGTCGAGCGCGATCGCGTAGGTCTCGATCTCCGGGCACCAGAATTTTTCCTCAAAACGTTTTGCCAGCTCCATCGCTTCCGCGTCCAGGCGCTCGGCCACATCCATGCGGCCGAGGCGGCGCGCCGCGCGCGCGATCATGCGCTTGGCGGCGTAGACATAGCCCTGCACTTCGGCGAGCGCGATCGGCCCCTCGGCAAGATGCGCGTCGGCATGGAAGACGGCGTCGAACGAATCCTTCCAGCCCTGGTTGGCCAGCCCCTGTTCGGTGGCGCGGTAATATTCGAGGAAACCATCCTTGTCGCGGTCGCCCGGCCCGTCGATCCACGCCAGCGCCTGCTCGATCGCCGGCCACAGCTCCTCGATGAAGTGCCAGTCGCCGGTGCGCTCGGCGTAGAGTCCGGCCAGCATCACGAACAGCGGCGTTGAATCCACGCTGCCGTAGTAAAGCGCAAACGGCACCTCGTGCAGCGCCGCCATCTCGCCGCCGCGCATCTCGTGCAGGATTTTTCCCGGCTCGGCGTCGGCGACCTGATCGTTGGTCTTAGCCTGGAAGTGCGCCAGGCGGTTGAGCACGCCGCGCGCCACGCGCGGGTCGAACCACAGCATCTGCAGCGCCGTGATCAGGCCGTCGCGCCCGAACGTGGTCGAGTACCAGGGCGTGCCCGCATAAGGGTATGGCCCCTGCGGCGTGTGCGTCATCAGCATATAGAGATCGGACATCGAGCGGCACAGCACCTCGTTGAACAGGTCGTTCGAGGTGGTGATTGTCGCGATGTCGGCAGTGGAGCGTTTCAGCGCGCGATAGGAGGCGAGCAATCCGCGAAAGAACGGGGCCGACTGCTGCTCCGGCCGGTCGCACGTGACGGCCAGAAACACGCCGGCGCTGGTCCCGGGCGGCACATTGAGATGATACGCTGCCGAACCTGCCGCGAGCTGCGTCGGCGCCGGATCGAACAGCAGCGCGGTCTGGCGCTTGCGTTCGTCCAGCCCGACGTACCGCATGATCACTTTGTCCGGCGCAATGACGTTTTCGGCGGCCGAACCGCGGCGCGCGCGCCGCATGCCGCGCACCTCGAACAGGTCGGCAAAGTCGCAGCCGAAGGCGAGCGAGAGATTGATCGCGATGGCGCGTTCGCCGTGGTTATGCAGCGCGATGCGCTGATAGGCGGTGCCCTGCCACAGGAACACCGTGCGCACGATGTGCAGCGTGTCCTTCGGCATCACCAGCCTGTCGTCGAAATACATGTCCGGATTGGTCAGGTCGACGGTGAGCTGCGTGTTGTCGTCGCGGATGTTCGAGCCGAGCAGCAGAAGTTGCATGCCGTTGAGCGTCAGCTCGAGCCGGGACAAGAAGCGCGTGTCGTCGAAATAAACGCCGTCGGCGCCGCCGGCCGACGCGCCGATGTCGCCGTGATCGTCGAACACCGCGAAGGTATCGCCGTGCTTGAGCGTGCGGCGCGGGCGGCTCGGCGAATCCGTCGCCGGGATATAGAATGGAGTTTCGACGACGTGAAGCTGTCGCAGCGCGGGTTCAGACATGCGGCCTCATGCTGATCGTTTGGTGAGCTTTCACCGAATCGACACGCCCCGCCGCACCACTGTCGACAATGTCCGGGACCGAACCGTGGCGAAACGCGAGCATCCACGCGCCCGCCCCGCAGACAAGCCGTGGCGGGCGAAAAGGTTCCGAACCTTTGTTCGCGCCGGGCTGCGGATCGCAAGCGCGCGCCTTTTCAGAAAAAGCATTCACCGTCAACGCGTTATGCCAGTAGCGTCGCGTCGAACTTCGATTTACCTTTGATACGGCTTGAGCATGGCATCATCCGGCGACGATTGGCGCACCGGCAGGCCCGACGGTATGGAGTGGCGAATGTCCGACTGCCTGCACTGCGATATCAACGAGCTGGTGCGCAAGCACATCGAGACGCATGAGGCCGCGGACCTCTCGGCCATCGCCTCGATGCTGGTCGAGAGCCTTGCCGACTTCATCCTCTCGGTGCCGGAAGCCGAGCAGGCCGGCATGATGGCCGAGGCGCTCGCCCATTTCGGCCACGCGTTTCTCGACAAGGGCGAGGATGTCGAGCCCGGGCCGCACGGGGCGCATTAGGCGCACGATAAATTGGAGCCACAAGGCGTCCTGGATGGAACGAAATGGTAACAGCGGTGGAATCACGGCTCTCGCCTGGACACCTGAGCCGTCGGCATTTTCATATTCGACTGATTTCCCGAGCCCTCACGCAATTTTTGACTATGGTTCGGTGCCGGGATAAGGCCAAAGCGCGAAATTCATGAGCGACGTCCAAACCTCGCACTATTTAGTGGGCATGAGTACGCCAGCGTTCTACGAATCACGGGCGGCTCGGTGCCGTGAATATTTTGTAAAGGCTATCAGCCCATGATCGCCTTGACCTTGCTAAGCGGTGCAGCAATCGTGGCCTTGGTTGCGCTCAGCTTTCAGATTTGGGGCTGGTCGACCGAAACAAGCAAGCCGACAATTCGCCTCGTCTACCGATTGGTTGCTGCGGTTTGCGGCACCACGATTGTCGCGATCGTTTATTTCGTTCCCTACGCGCTTGTCCCGGCAGCGCTCGCAGGTGCGGCAATCGGCATTGTCTTGACCACACGCGGACACTGGGCGCGATAGTGGAGCGTGACCGCGGCGCCGAACGATCAAATGCACGGTCACTCCAACTTGGCTCGAAACGTTTAGACCAAGTTTGCGCCCTGCTCACCAAGCACGCGGATCCGCAGCCCGTGCGCGCGGCCGCGCACATCGACATCGACCGGCTCTCCGGCGGCGATCGGCGCCCGATCCGCAGCCGACGCCGCATTCCAGAGATCCTCCGTCACGATCACGCTTGCGGTGTGCTGCCGGGCGATCTCCAACAAACGGTTGGCGACGTTCACGGTGTCGCCGGTGGCGGTGATGTGCTGGTGCGCGAGCGCGCCGAGCCGCGACAGGATGACGGGTCCAAAATGTCCGCCGATGCGGACGCTCAGTCGGTCTTTCGCGGCGGGCGGCAGCGTTGCCAGCCAGGCTTTGATCGATTGATGGACGATTATGATTGTGCGCAGCGCGCGCGAGGCGTCGTCGGGCTTTGCGGCCGGCAGCCCGAAAATGATCATCG
>JBBWZU010000654.1:0-3708 GCA_039649225.1 Hyphomicrobiales bacterium
AACGCCATGCAGGATCGAGACGTCGTCATCGATCACCGCGGTCTCGCCGACCACCAGGCCGGTGGCGTGGTCGAGGAAGATGCCGCGCCCGATGCGGGCATTCGGATTGATGTCGGTCTGGAACACCTCCGAGGAACGGCTCTGCAGGTAGAGGGCGAAATCCTTGCGTCCCTTGCCCCACAGCCAATGCGCCAGCCGGTGGGTCTGGATCGCTACGAAACCTTTGAAATAGAGCAGCGGGTCGATGTAGCGGTGCGCCGCCGGGTCGCGGTCAATGGTCGCCACCATATCGGCGCGGAAGGCATCACCGATCGTCGGGTCGTCCTCGAGCGCGTCCGCATAGGCCTGGCGGATCAGCTCGCCGGAGACGTCGGCATGATGCAGCCGCTCGGCGATGCGATGCACGACGGCAAGCTCAAGCGAGTCGTGATGCAGGATCGACGAATAGATGAAGCTCGCCAGCTCCGGCTCGCGCCGCACCACCTCCTCGGCCTCGTCACGGATTTTCGCCCAGACCGGGTCGACCTTGTCGAGCCGGTGGACGGTCTTGAGCTGCTGAGCCATGGGTGCCTCCCGGTACCGAACGGTATCTACCACAAATGGGGCGGCCAAGTGAGCCCCTCAAGGGTGGGGCTGGCATGAGAGTAAATGATCGAACACGTTCAATTTGATGATGGAAAGCCAGAACAGACCGCAAACTCCGTCATGTCCGGGGTGTAGCCCCGTCGAAGACGGGCGTAAACGCCGTGATGCCCGGCCCCATGAAGCCTCACATCACTCGCTCTTTGCCCTCCAGCTTCCCGACAAACTCCAGCACCGCGTCGGCAAAGCTGTCATTGCTGTCGCCCGCCACCATGTGGCGGGCGCCGGAGACGTCGATGGTCTCGGCGTGCGGCACCAGTTCGAGAAAGTCGCGCACATGCGCCTCGTGCACGAGCTCGGACGAGCCGCCACGCACCAGCAGCGCCGGGATCGTCAGCGCGCGCGCCGCCTCGGTCAGCGCGGCTTCGAGAATGCGCGGATCGATGACGAACGAGCGCTCGCCTTCAAGCATCCGCGGATCCCAGTGCCAGCGCCAACGGCCGTCCGGATGCAGGCGGAGATTCTTCTTCAGCCCATCGAGCGAGCGCGGCCGCTTGCGATGCGGGAGATAGGCCGCGACCGCGTCGGCGGCCTCCGCAATGGTCGCAAAACCCGCGACGGCGCGCTCGCGCATGAAGCCCTGCACCCTGGCAACACCGCTCTGGTCGACGCGCGGCGTGATATCGACCAGCACGATCGCCGACAGGATCGGCCCCTTGCCGGCGCGCTCGGCTGTGCCGTCGGCGAGCAGCGACGAGATGCCGCCGAGCGAGGCGCCGATCGCGATCGGATGCTTGCCGCTGCGCGCGCTCAACGTGGTGGCGACGGCGGCCGCATCGGCGGCGAAATCCGTGAACGCATAGGCGCCGTCCGCGATCCACTCGCTGTCGCCGTGGCCGCGCTGGTCGAACGCGTAGGCGACGGCGCCGGAACGCGCCAGATGCTCGGCGGTGTGGCGCCAGGCATGGCGCGTCTGCCCGCCGCCATGCAGAAGCATCACCGGGTTCCCGGTGTCGCCATAGACGTCGGCGACGAGCGTGTTGCCGGCAGCACCCGTGAACATCGCGGTCGCGGGCTGAAGATGCTTCACGGACGGCCGGCCAGAAATTCCAGCACGCCGGCTTTGTAGACTTTGTCCCCGACCGCCAGCATGTGATCGCGGTTCGGGATGTCGAGCACACGCGCGCCCGGGATCAGCGCGGCCAGATCGTGCGGCGAGCCCACCATGTCGTCCCGGGTTCCGGTTGCGACCATTGCGGGCGCGCGGATCGCCTGCACCTCCTCGCGCCGCAGCGCCGCGCCGCGCGAACCACGTAGGCAAGCGGCAAGCGCCTTGAGGTCGGACTTGGTCTGCTCGGCGAACAGCCGGAACGCCTTGCCGAGCGGGTCCGTCACGTCGTGCACCGACGGCGCCTCGAGCGCGGACGCCACATCGGAGCGCATGCCGGCGCCCTCGATCAGATTGGTGCCGACACCGCCGAGCACCAGCGAACGCACCAGGTGCGGATGCCGTGCCGTGACCGTCGCGCTGATGCGCGAGCCCATCGAGTAGCCCATCAGGTCGACCCGGGCGAGACCGAGATGCGCGATCAGCGCCGCGACGTCGGCGGCCATCAGGTCGGTGTGATAGCGCGCCGGATCGTAGAACTTGGTCGACTGGCCATGGCCGCGATTATCGAGCGCGATGACGCGGCGATGGTCGCGCGTGAGCGTTCCGACCCAGCCGGGCTGCACCCAGTTCGCTTGCCGGTTGGAGGCAAAGCCATGCACCAGGACGATCGGGTCGCCCTCGCCTTGGTCGAGATATGCGATCTCGACATCGTCATGTTGGAATGTCGGCATAACCGACGTTTAAGCAGCGAGAGGCGCCGCTGCCAAGTCGTTCGTGGGTCGCGCGGCCAGTTCACGTTTCAACCGCCTCACCCGCCGCCGCTCGCAATGGCGCAGAGTCATCCGTTCGACGGCGCGCTTGCAGGCGGCGCAGAACGCCAGCAGGTTGAACAGCGCCCAGAACATCCAGGATGCCAGCGTGAACAGCGAACTGGTGAGAAAGATCGCGCCGCGCCCGAGCACCTTGACGATCGCCCGGGTCTTGCCACCCTTGACCGCCGCAAGGCTCGCGAGCCGCGCCACGTCCTTCGGGTGCTCGGCGACCTTCAGGCCGTCCATCGCGCCGCGCATTCCGGCGCGCGACTGCACCTTGCCGAGGTCGCTGACGAATTCGACCAGCTTCTCGCGCTTTTCCATCTTTAGGAGCCGCACCAGCGGCAGGCCGAGATGACCGCCGCGCTTGGCGGCCTTCACCACCGAGAGGCCGGCGCGCGCCGGCGCCGCAAGACCGCCGCTGGCATACACGCCGGCCGTTACCGCCAGGCCTGTGCCGGCAAGGCCGAGCACCAGCGGGTCGACTTCCTCGCCGCGCAGGCCGTGCCAACCCTCGCGCACCACGTCGCGGATGTCGCCGAACACCAACAGGTCGCCGGTGACCATGCCGGCGGCGCTCGCGATGTCCTCGGGCTTGCCGGTGATGAAACCGCGCGCAAAACTTAGCGTTTTGGATGAAGCTGTTGCGGCATCCTGTTCGGCAGACTCGATTTTCGTGACCAGCGCGGCGGGCAGCGCGACGCCACGCTCGGCCGCGAGATCGACAAAGCTGCGCGCCAGGTCGGTATCGCCCGCGGCCAGCGCTTCGTTGATTTCGCGCACCGCGAGCGGCGCGTCGAAGCTGTGGTCGAGCGTCAGATCGGCGAGCCGCGCCGGGTCATCCGCCGCCGCGATGGTGCGCGCCGCATGCACGCCGCCCGGCACGCAGATAACGGCGGCCAGCGCAAGGCAGGCGGCCACACCGAGCGCAAGCGTGATGGTGAGACGGGTTAACAAACGGATCCTCAATTGTGATGCGCCTCATGTAGGGACGGATTGAGGCGGGATGGCGGCTCCAACCATGGGTACGTAAACTTGCCTAATGACCCCAATGACAAACGCCATCGACATTTTCGAAATTAACGATTTCCTCGACGGTTCCACGTGCGGCGCGCTGCGCGCGGAACTCTTGGCGGCGAGCGGCGGCCCGGCCACCGTCTCCGGCGCGGCGGGAGCCGTGCAGCCGCTGGTGCGCCGCGTGAC
>JBBWZU010000686.1:0-7842 GCA_039649225.1 Hyphomicrobiales bacterium
GTCAGCGCCGGGTGCATGATCGTGCGCCAGGCCGACCATGGATGGTGGCATGTCGCGGCCGCACTCGGGCTCGTAAAGCCGGATACAATGGCCGGACTGGCGGCCAACCTGACGGCGAGACTTCCGAAGGCGTGATCAACGGCACGCCGAAAGGGTGGCGCCGCCTCGATGTCACGTCATTCGCCAATTGATTGCCGTTTGCGTGACGAACGCGCCGTATTTCACAATGAGCGGCATATGCCGGCCTTGCGGTCGCCAGCGAAAGATCCCGCAGGGGATCGCCGTTGACCACGATCAGATCCGCATTCGCAACCAGCGATCCGTACGCGGGGTGGCTCACTTTGTGCATGTCATTCAGGCGAGGGCGGGACGCAACTTCCTCCTTCGCGGGCAAGTAGCGAAGCAAGCATGAGGCGTCCCGGATACAGAAGTCATTGTTCTGCCTGTTGGGGACCTTCCTCCCATGAAAACGATCGGTATCGACGTCGGCGGCACCTTCACGGACATTGTGCTGGCCGACACCGCGACCGGAGCGGTGGCGATCCACAAGGTTTCGACGACACCGCATGACCCCTCGGTCGGCGTGATGCAGGGCATTCTGGCAATCTGCACCGCGAACAGCGTTCCGGTCGCTGATATCTCCTACGTGATGCACGGGACTACGACCGCCACCAACGCGGTGCTGGAGAACAAGGGCGCGCGCACCGGCCTTGTCACCAACGAGGGCTTTCGCGACATTCTGCATATCGCGCGTCATCAGCGTGTCGAGCACTACTCCATCATGCAGGAGCTGCCTTGGCAGGCGCGGCCGCTGGTCCGGCGGCGCCACCGCAAGGTCGTGCAAGGCCGGCTGATCCCGCCGCATGGCGACGAGCTCGAACCGCTCGACGAAGCGGCCGTGCGGCGTGCGGCCGAAGAGCTGAACGCCGAAGGGGTCGAGTCGGTCGCGGTCTGCTTTCTGTTTTCCTATCTCAATCCGGATCATGAAGACCGCGCGCGCGAAATCCTCGCGCGCCATATGCCGCACGCCTTCATTACCACGTCGTCAGCCGTCGCCCCGCAGTTCCGCGAGTTCGAGCGCTTCACCACGGCGGCGATGTCAGCTTTCATCGGACCGAAGATCGGCGGCTACATTAGCCATCTTGAAGGTGCGCTGCGCGAGGCCGGCCTTAAGGCGGATCTGCTGATCATGGCGTCGAATGGCGGCGTCGCGACGCCGGCGATGGCGGTGGAGAAGCCGGCGCTCACACTGTTGTCGGGCCTTGCCGCCGGCGTGCTTGGCGGCGCCTGGATCGGGCAATCGACCGCCCGGCGGCGGCTGATCACCTTCGATATCGGCGGCACCAGCGCCGACATCGGCATCGTGGTCGACGGAGAGATCGCCGAGATGGACGCGCGCTCGGCTTCGATCGCCGGCTTTCCGCTGCTGTTGCCGATGATCGACGTGCATACGATCGGCGCGGGCGGCGGGTCGATTGCGCATGTCGATCACGGCGGCGCGTTTCGTGTTGGCCCGCGCAGCGCGGGCGCCGTCCCTGGACCCGCCGCCTATGGCCGTGGCGGCACCGAGCCGACCGTCACCGATGCCAATGTCGTGCTGGGACGGCTCGACCCGCAGGATTTTCTTGGCGGTGCGATGACGCTGGACGCCGAGGCCGCGCATCGCGCGGTCGGCACGCTCGCGGCCCGGCTCGGGCTCGATCTGCTGGCGACCGCCGAAGGCGTTTTGACCATCATCAACAGCAACATGGCGAACGCCATCCGGTCGCGCACGGTGCAAAAGGGCGTCGACCCGCGTCAGTTCGCGCTGGTCGCGTTCGGCGGTGCTGGCCCGCTGCATGCCGCCGATGTCGCCGCGATGCTGGGGATCGCGGAGGTGATCGTACCACCTTATCCGGGCATCACCTCGGCGATGGGCCTGCTGACCACCGACTTGAAGTATGATGCGATCCGCACCCAGTTCCAGGTCTCTACGGCGATCGATCTGGCGCGGCTCAACGCGGACTTCCAGGCGATGGAGACCGCGCTGCGCGCGCGCTTCAGCGCCGACCATGTCGACGACGAACGGGTCGCGTTCGTGCGCCGCGGTGATCTGCGCTATGTCGGCCAGGGTTATGAGCTGCATGTGCCTTTTCCGGGAGGCGAGATCACGCTTGAGGCTCTTGCGGCGGTCTGGCACGCGTTTCACGCGGCGCACCGGTCAGAATATGGACAGGCGTTCGACTCGAGTGCGATCGAGATCGTCAATGCGCGTGTGATCGGTACCGGCCGCATCGACAAGCTCGCCGGACTGTCGATGCCACGCGACGGCACGCTGCAGGACGCGCAGGTGAAGGTCGGACCCTGCCTGTTTCGGGTGGGCAGCCACTTGTCATCATTCGACACGACCTTCTACCGCCGCGAAAAACTCCCCGCCGGCGCGCACATCCCGGCGCCGGCGATCGTGCTGCAGGTCGACAGCACCACCATCATCCCGCCAGGCGCCGCCGCCGTCACCGACGAGGCCGGCAACATCATCATCACGTTGGGGGCAGCGTCATGAGCGCAACACCGACATCCGGGCGGATCGATCCGATCACCGCCGCGGTGATCCACGGCGCGCTCGACAGCATCGCGGCGGAGATGGGGCATAAACTGATGCGGATGAGCTACTCCAGCATCATCCGCGAGTCGGAGGACTTCGGCACGGCGCTGACCGATGCGGACGGCCGCCAACTGTGCGAATGCCGGATGAGTACGCCGCTGCAGTCCGGACCGATCCCCGGATACATCCGCGGCATCCGCCAGCAGTTCGAGCGCCGCGGCGATAGTTTCCGGCCCGGCGACGTCATCATGCACAATGATCCCTATGGCGGCGCCTCGCACGGACCGGACGTGGCGTTCTGCGTCCCGATCTTCCTCGATGATCAGTTGATCGGATTTTCGGCGACGACCGCGCATCATCTCGACATCGGCGCGCTGACACCGGGAAGCTGCGGCATCGTCGATGCGGTCGACACCTATGCGGAGGGGCTGCAATTCAAGGCGATCAAGGTGTTCGACGCCGGCCGGCGCAACGACGCCGTGTGGCACATCCTGCGCGACAATATCCGCGCGCCGGACCTCGTCGTCGGCGACATGGAGGCGCAGATCAACGCCGCGCGCATCGGCGCGGAACGCTACCTCGCATTGGTGCGGCTGCACGGACTTGAGACCGTGAACGCGGCCGTCGAGGACCTGATGGACTATTCCGAGCGCATCATGCGCCAGGCGATCCGCGATCTTCCCGATGGGCGCTATAGCGCAACGACCTATATCGACGGCTTTCTCGACGATCCGGACCCCAGCCGGAAGGATCTGCCGCTGGTCGTGACGATCACGGTTGCGGGCGATTCCCTCACCGTCGATCTGACCGGCACTGCGCCGCAGATCGCCGACAAGCCGATCAACATGCCGCTCGAAGGCACGGTCGACTGCGCGATCTGGCTCACGCTGCGTTCAATCCTGCTCGACAGCGTGGTCTATGGCATCGTCCCGCAGAACAGCGGCCTGACGCGGCCGATCACGATCATCGTGCCGAAAGGCACGCTCGCGAATCCGGATTTTCCAGCGCCCGTGATCGCGCGGTTTTGTCCCGGCAATCAACTCGCCGACACCGTGATGAAGGCGCTCGCGCCCGTCGTGCCCAAGCAAGTCAGCGCCGGCATCGGCAATCTGCGTGTCGTCGCGTTCAGCGGGCTGAATGGCGGCAAGCATTGGGTGCATATGGAAATCCTCGAAGGCAGCTACGGGGGCCGCTACGGTCTCGATGGCATGGACGCCGTCGATACGCTCTATGCCAACACCCGCAACAATCCGATCGAGGACATGGAAACGCATCTCCCGCTGCGCATCACGCGCTATGAGTTGCGCGATGACGCCGCGGCCGCCGGCCAGTGGCGCGGCGGCATCGGGACGATCCGCGAGTTCGAGTTTCTGGCGGACGGAGGATTCTCGATCGAAGGTGAAGGTCACAAGTATCGGCCATGGGGACACGATGGCGGGTCCGATGGCTTTACCGGGCGGCTGGTTCTGCAAACCGGCCGGCGCGGCACGGCCGAAATGGTGTCCAAAATTCCCTATTATAAAGTGGAAGCCGGTGATCGCCTCGCCGCCCACGGACCGAGCGGCGGCGGCTATGGCGCGCCCGGGAAACGCGATCCGGACGCCGTGTGCGACGATGTGCGCGATGGGTATCTCACGTCTGCAGCCGCCGAAACCGATTACGGGGTTGCCATCCACAATGGCGCCGTCGATCGCGCGCGAACCGAAGCGCTGCGAAAATCGAAGACGCCAAGCCTCTGACATGGAGAAGCGTATGCAGCTTGATCGCATCGCCTACTCTCCGATCGACCGCCGGCCGCGGCTGCAGTGGCCGAACGGCGCGCGCATTGCGCTCTGGCTCGTGCCCAATGTCGAGCACTATGAGTATCTGCCGCGCACTGGACAGATGCGCGACCCCTGGCCGCGCATGCCGCATCCGGATGTGCTCGGCTACAGCCGCGCCGACTATGGCAACCGCATCGGCATCTGGCGCACGTTCGAGGTCATCGACCGCTACAAGATGCCGTGTACGGTCTCGCTCAACCTCGCGGTCTACGAGCACTTCCCCGAAATCATGCAAGCCTGTGAGGCGCGCAAATGGGAGGTGCTGTGCCACGGCATCTACAACACGGATTATCTCTGGGGCCTGTCCGAGCCGGAAGAGCGCGCGATCATCGCGGATTGCGTCGTGACGCACCGCCGCCTCACCGGACGCGAACTGCCCGGTTGGTTCTCGCCAGCCGGCACATGGACGCTGAACACGCCGGACCTCGTGGCGGAGGCCGGAATCAAATACTACTGCGACTGGGGCTTCGACGATCAGCCGTTTCCCATGACGGTCAAGTCGGGACGGCTGCTCGCGATGCCGTATTCGTTCGACGTCAATGACGGCATCAATTTCCGCCATAATATCGAGGCGGAGGAGTTCGCCGATACGACCATCGCGATGTTCGACCGGCTCTATGCTGAAGGCGAAGCGCAAGGGCGCGTGATGTGCATTCCGGTGCACCCCTTCATCCTGGGCCAGCCGCATCGCATCCGGCATCTCGACGCGATCCTGAAGCACATCGCCGCGCATGACCGCGTATGGATGGCGACGGGGAGCGAGATCGCCGACTGGTACATCGCCAACTACCTGCCGCTGCTCGACCGGCATCTTGCGGAATTGCCCGTATGACCGTGCGCCGCCCGGGTCCCGATCACGCGCTCTATCGGCATGGGCTGCTGCCGGACCGCACGCCGTTGCGCTGGCCGAACGATGCGCGTGTCGCGCTCGTCGTGTTTCTGTATTTCGAGACCTGGGAGATCGATCCGCCGCAAGGTTCCGTCTACGACAAGCGGCACGACGGCGTGATCGGCGGGCTGTTTCCGAACTACAAGACCTATTCGCAATACGAATACGGCAATCGCGTCGGCATGGTGCGCGTGCTCGATCTCATCGATCGCCACAGATTGCCGGTGACGGTCGCGGCCAATGCGGGTGCGTGTGAGAAGTATCCGTACCTCGTCGGGCAATTTCGCGAGCGCGGCTTCGAATTCGCCGCGCATGGATCATTCGCAACGCGCATGCTGTCGAGCCAGATGGGCGAACCCGAGGAACACGCCGCGATTGCCGCGTCTCTCGACACGCTCGCGCGCGCGACCGGCACCCGTCCGCGCGGCTGGATCGGTCAGGACTATGGCGAGTCTGCCGTCACTCCACGATTGCTCGCCGCGGCGGGGCTCGACTACGTGGCGGACTGGGGCAATGACGATCAGCCTTACGTTCTGCAAACGGCGCCGCCGCTGCTCTCGATCCCCAACCAGGCCGAATGGGACGACGTGCAGATGATCTGGCATCGCAAGGTTCATCCCGCGATCTGGCGCGACACCCTGCTTGAGGCTTTCGGTCAACTCCATGCTGACGGTCGCGCATCCGGAACCGTATTCGGCCTGCACATCCACCCATGGCTTATCGGGCAACCGCATCGCATCGCCACACTTGAAGCCGTCGTCGACAGGATCGCCGCGGCGCCCGACGTCTGGCGCACCACCGCGGGCGGCGTCGCGGATCACGTCGCGCGGCGTTAGTCCATTAGAAGAAATATATTTTAAATACCATCATGGGTTCAGTTTGGCAGAACGAACTCAAATTCTCAAGCATATTCAGAGGGGCACAGATCGTCCCCCGGGCATGGAATTTGCTTCGACGATTGTGAAGGGCCGCGTGCGGCTATCGCGATGGAGTGTGCGATGCGTGGCAAAATCTTTCTGATCGCCGCTGCGATCCTCGGTTTGTCCGCAGGTTCCCCTGCCCTCGCGCTCGACAAGGTGACGGTATCGGTCAATCCGGTTTCGTCGGCGCTTCCCTATTTCATCGCAGTGGACCGCGGCTACTTCAAGGATGCCGGCATCGAAACCGACATGAAGCGCATCGCGGTGCCGACGCTCGCGATCAGCGGCATGGTGGCGGGGCAGATCGATGCGGTCGCGGTCATTCTCGCAATCGATGCCGCGAATGCCAATCTCAAGAAGCCCGGCGTCATCACGTTCATCGCCCTCAATGCCCAGAGCACGAAATACCGCATGGAGCAGTTCGTCGTCCGCAAGGGTTACGAGGCCAAGACCCTTGCCGACCTGAAAGGCGCGCGGATCGCCAGCGCGCCCGGTCTCGGCAACATCACGCTTGCCAAAGCGGCGCTCGCCAAGGCCGGCTTGAAGGACGGCGACTATACGCTCGATCAGCTTGAAATGGCGCAACACATCAATGTGCTCAAATCCGGCCAGTACGATGCCGCCTACACGCTCGAGCCGGGCGGCACGATGATGGACCAGATGGATATCGGCAAAACGCTCGAAGCCGGCATCATCGCCAACATTATCCTGGGCGATCCGAACGCCAACGCCTATGTCGGCGGCGCGGCGCTGAGCGAGGACTTCATCAAGGCACGGCCCGACGTTGCCAAGCGCTACGCGGAAGCCTGGAACAAGGCGCTCGATCTGATCCGCGACGACCCGAAGGAAGCGCGCAAGTACCTCCTGAAGAACACCGTCACGCCCGAAGGCGTGGTCGATACGGTGCCGTTGCTGCTGCACACGTCGGTATCGCGGCTTTCCGAGCAGGACCGCAAGAATTTCCAGGCCTATGTGGACTTCGCGGTCGGCGTCGGCGCCGTGTCGGAGAAGATCGACATGACCAGGTTCCTCAAGATCTATTGAGGGCGGCGTGACCGCCGCAGTGACTATCGCGCCCAAGGCCCCGGTGGCCGCGAGTGCACGTCCGCATATCACCATCCGCGGCCTGACCAAGCGCTTCAACGAGATGACCGTCTACGACAAGTTCGATCTTGATATCCCGCGCGGCAAGATCATTTCGGTGTTCGGACCGAACGGTTGCGGCAAGAGCACGCTGATCAACCTGATGGCGGGGCTGATCCCGCGCGACGGCGGCGAGATCCTGTTCGACGGCTTCAAGGTCGAGGACGTGAAGATCGGTTATGTCTTCCAGAACTATCGCGAGGCGCTGTTTCCCTGGCTGCGCGCGCGCGACAATATCGAGTACCCGCTCAAGTTCATGAAGCTGGCCAAGGCCGAACGGCGCCGCCGCGTCGAGGCGTTGGTCGCGCGGCTCGGCGTGCGCATCGATCTCAACCGCTATCCTTATGAGATGTCGGGCGGCCAGCAGCAACTCGTCTCGATCATGCGCGCGCTGGTGATCGACCCGGAGGTGCTGTTTCTCGACGAGCCATTCTCGGCGCTCGACTACGAGATGACGCTGTTCATGCGCGAGCAGTTGCAGCG
>JBBWZU010000692.1:0-9342 GCA_039649225.1 Hyphomicrobiales bacterium
GACGCTTCGGCGAGGACGGCAAGGCCAGTGACGTTGGAGATCTTGCCCTGATCGGTCGCCATGCCGAGCGTGGTGTAGCGCTTGAGATGTTCGACCGAGCGGAACCCTTCCTGGTTCGCGAGCGTGATGTCCTTGGTGGTCACGTCGTTCTGGAAGTCGACGAACGTCTTCGCGTGGCTCGTCTTCACGTACCAGAGCGGCGTGATGGCGGATGTCTCGTCATCCGAGTGCGGCACCGCGTGCGTTGCCATCGGGAAGCCGCACTCGACCGCCGCCATCGCGCCCGTGCCAGTGCCGGTGCTGAGGCATTCGGCCAGCGTCAGCGCGCCATTCGCCGCGCCCGCGACATGCATGCCGGGCGGCAGCGCGCCGGGCGTGAATGCGGACAGTTGCTCGTTCCACACCGGGCGGCCGTTGAGATGATTGGTCAGATGCACGGCCGGATTCCAGCCGCCCGACACCGCCAGCGCGTCGCATTCGATCTTCGTCACGTCGCCGGAGGCCTCGACTACGTCGATAGCCTGCACGCCGTGTGAGCCGTGCACGTGCGAGACTTGCGCGCCGGCGAGCAGCTTCAGTCCGAGCGCCGAGAGCCTGCCGGGCGGCAGGCTGCGCGAGTCGATCACGGCTGCGATCTCGATCCCGGCGGTGCGGGCATCCATCGCGGTGCGCCAGCCATCGTCATTGTTGGTGAAGATCGCGAGCCGCCGGCCCGGCGCCGCCGCATAGCGATTGATGTAAGTGCGTGCCGCGCCCGCCAGCATCACGCCCGGGCGGTCATTGTTGCCGAACGCGATCATGCGTTCGAGCGCACCTGCCGCCAGCACGGCGCGCTTCGCCACGATCTTCCACGAACGTTGGCGCGGCGTGTGCTCCGGCGGCACGGCCAGATGATCGCTCACACGCTCGACCGCGCTGTACTGGCCGTGATCGAACACGCTGGTGACCGTCGTGCGGCGCATGATCCGCACCTCCGGCATCGACACGAGTTCCGCCTCGACCGCCGCGATCCAATCGAGCCCGGACTTGCCGTCGATCGCGTAGCGCTCCGCCAGCAGACGCCCGCCGAGCCGAAAATCCTCGTCGCACAGGATCACGCGCGCGCCGGCGCGCCCCGCCGCGAGCGCTGCCGCAAGCCCGGCCGGGCCGCCGCCGATCACCAGCACGTCGCAATGCGCGTGCGCCTGCTCGTAGTGGTCGGGATCCTCGGCACCCGCCGCACGGCCGAGGCCGGCGGCGCGGCGGATCAGCGGCTCGTACAGCGCCTCCCAGAACTTTGCCGGCCACATGAAGGTCTTGTAGTAGAAGCCTGCTACGAGAAATGGCGAGAGGATATCGTTGATCGCGCCGAAGTCGTGGCGCAGTGAGGGCCAATGATTCTGGCTCCTTGCGACCAGCCCGTCGTAAAGCTCGGCTGTGGTCGCGCGCGTATTCGGCTCACGCCGCGCGCCGGTGCGCAGCTCGACCAGTGCGTTCGGCTCCTCCGAACCTGCGGTCAGGATGCCACGCGGGCGATGATATTTGAACGAGCGTCCGACCAGCGACACGCCATTCGCCACCAGGGCGGACGCAAGCGTGTCACCGGCAAAACCCGAGAACGTCGCACCATCGAACGTGAACGAGCGCGGCTGCGCGCGATCGATCAAGCCGCCTTGTGCCAGCCGGTGCGAACTCACTGTTCGCCTCCGGCGAATTTCACGTCACTGATCTCATGCGTGCGCGTGTTGCGCGTCACGACGAGCCAGGAATGGCATCCGCCGCCGTGGTACCAAAGCTCCTGGTGATTGCCGGAGGGATTGTCGCGCAGATAGACGTAGTCGTGGAACGCGCGCGCGGCGTCAGCCGCCGAGGCGTCGGGCCGCCGCACCGTCGCATCGCCGAGATACGAGAACTCGTCATTGCCGCGTGAACCGCAATAGGGACAGGAAATTCGCACGCGCGCCTCAATGCAAATTCGGTTGGGCGCCGGCGCCCTTTTCGTCGATCAGCGCGCCGGTCGCGGTGCGATCAAGCCGCAGCAGCGCCGCCACAGGATCGGGCTCGTCCTTGGCGATCAGGTGCGCGAAGCACCAGCCGGATGCCGGCGTCGCCTTGAAGCCGCCATAGCACCAACCGCAATTGAGATAGAGGCCATCGACCGGCGTCTTGTCGATGATCGGCGAACCGTCCATCGACATGTCCATCAAGCCGCCCCATTGGCGCAGCATGCGGATGCGCCCGAGCCCTGGCCAGATCGCCATGCCCTCTTCCATCACGTCCGCGATCGTCGGCAAATTGCCGCGCCACGCATAGGAGTTGTAGCCGTCGATGTCGCCGCCGAACACCAGCCCGCCTTTGTCGGACTGGCTGATGTAGAAGTGGCCGGCGCCGAACGTCACCACGCAATCGATCGCCGGCTTGATGCCTTCGGACACGAAGGCTTGCAACACGTGACTCTCGATCGGCAGCCGCAGGCCCGCCAACGCGCCGACGCGCGAGGTATTGCCGGCGACGGCGAGGCCGACTTTCCTGGCGCGGATATTGCCGCGCGTCGTGTCGATACCGGTGATGCGCCCGTTCTTGAGGTCGAAGCCGGTCACTTCGCAATTTTCGATGATGTCGACGCCGCGCATGTCGGCGCCACGCGCATAGCCCCAGACCACCGCGTCGTGCCGTGCAGTGCCGCCGCGCCGCTGCAGCAGCCCGCCCAGAATCGGAAAGCGTGCATTCTCGTAGTCGAGGAACGGCACCATCGCGCGCACGCCGTCACGGTCGAGAAGTTCGGCATCGACGCCGTAGAGCCGCATCGCGTTGCCGCGACGCGCATAGGCGTCGCGCTGCGCGTCCGAATGATAGAGGTTCAGCACGCCGCGCTGGCTCACCATCGCATTATAATTGAAATCCTGCTCGAGCCCTTCCCATAGTTTCATCGACCACTCGTAGAATGGCTCGTTGCCCGGCAGCAGGTAGTTCGAGCGGATGATGGTGGTGTTGCGGCCTGCGTTGCCGGAACCGATGTAGCCCTTCTCCAGCACTGCCACATTCGTGATGCCGTGCACTTTTGCAAGGTAATAGGCGGTCGCGAGCCCGTGCCCGCCGCCGCCGACGATCACGACATCATATTCGGCCTTCGGCTCGGCCTTGCGCCAAGCCTGATCCCAGCCTTTGTGGCCGCGAAACGTCTCTCTCAGCAGTGAAAAAACCGAATATCTCATGTCCGCCCGGAACCCTTCGGCGCAGCGTAGCCGAGCGTAGCGCGCGATGCCACTCGGATGCGTTGCCGCGGCATAACGGTCCTGCGGCGAGCGCACGGTTGACGGACGCGTTGCCGGGCGACATCCTTGGCGTAGAGACAATCAAAGCAGCATCGGGAGCGCGCCGGAACGTCCCTCAGGGACGACCGCGCGCTCAGATTGGAGCCTTCAAATGGTCATCCACCGCCGCGAACTGCTGCTGGCGCTTGCCGCCAGCGGGCTCGCCGTCCCGGCGTTCGCACAGGGCAAGGAGCCGGTCCTGATCGGCGTCACCGGCCCGCTCACCGGACAATACGCGCAATACGGCGCGCAGTGGAAAAAGGGCTTCGACCTTGCCCTCGACGAGATCAACGCCAACGGTGGGATCAATGGCCGCCCGCTGCAATACGTGTTCGAGGACAGCCAGAGCGATCCGCGCCAGACGGTTACGATTGCGCGCAAATACGTCGCCGACGAGCGCATCGTAGTCGAGGTCGGCGATTTCTCCAGCGCGGCCTCGATGGCGGCCTCGCCGATCTATCAGGCCGCCGGCCTGGTGCAGTTCGGCTTCTCCAATTCGCACCCCGATTTCACCAAGGGTGGCGACTATGTGTGGAGCAACGCCGTCAACCAGAAGGACGAGATGCCGCTGCTGGCCGATTTCGTACGCGATCTCGGGCTGAAGAAGATCGCCATCCTGCATCTCAACAACGACTGGGGGCGGACCGCCAAGGACCTGCTGCTCGAGGCGGTGAAGCAGCGCGGCGGTGAGGTGGTCGGAGCCGAGGGTTATCTCGCCGACGAGAAGGACTTCCGCTCCGCGATCGTGCGGCTGCGCGGCGCCAATCCGGATATGATCGCGCTCATCGCCTACTATCCCGACGGCGCGCAGCTCACGCGCCAGATCCGTCAGGCCGGCATCACGCTGCCGATCGTCGCGGGCGGCTCGATCTATTCGCCGAAATTCCTCGAGCTCGGCGGCGACTCGGTGAACGGCGTGCTGACCACCGTGCCGTTCTTTCCCGAGGACCCGCGGCCTTTGGTGCAGACCTTCACAAAGAGCTTTGTCGCCAAATTCAGCAGCGAACCCGATGCCTACAATGCCCGCGCCTACGACACCTTCATCCTGCTCGCCAGCGTGATGCGCCAGTTCGGCACCGACCGCAAGGCGATCAAGGAGGGCCTCGGCAAGATCAAGGACGTGCCGAGCGTCGTCTACGGCAAGGCGACGTTCGACATCGCGACGCGGCGCGTCGCCGATCCGTTCGTGTCCCGCATCGAGGTCAAGAACGGGAAATGGGCCGCCTACGAGGGCGCGAAGCCCACGATGCGATGACGCCTTGACCTCCTCCCTCGGCCCCTGGTTCGACTACACCATCAATGGCCTCGTGGTCGGCAACATCTATGCGCTGCTCGCGGTCGGGCTGGCGCTGATCTACGGCGTCTCGCACCTGATCAATTTCGCGCATGGCTCGATCTACATGGTCGGCGCCTATATCGGCTGGCTCTGCATCACGTATCTCGGCACGCCATTGCCGGTGACTTTGCTGGTGGTGGTTCTCGGCTGTGGTCTGCTCGGCATGGCGATCGAGCGCATCGGCCTGCGCCCGTTGCAGAACTCGCCGCGCATCGCGCCGCTTCTCTCCACCATCGGGATCGGGCTGGTGCTCGACCAAGTCGTGCAGCTGCTGTTCACGCCCGACCCGCGCGGCGTACCGATCCAGGTGCCCGAATGGCGCATCCAGATCGGTGGCGGCACCATCGGCGCGCTCGATATCCTGATCGCCGGTATCGGGCTTGTCAGCGCGCTGTCGCTCTATTTATTCCTGCGCTTCACCAAGCTCGGCTGGGCGGTGCGGGCAACCGCGTTGGATCGCGACGCCGCGCAGCAATGCGGCGTCGACGTCAACAAAGTGAACAGCGCGGTATTCGCGATCGCGGCCGCGCTCGGCGGCGTCAGCGGCTTCCTGGTCGGCATGTATTACAACTCGATCGATCCCAGCATGGGGTTCCACGCCGGGCTGAAGGGGATCGTCGCGCAGATGATCGGCGGCATGGGCAATGTACCCGGCGCCATCGCCGGCAGCCTGCTGCTCGGCCTGACAGAGAGCTACGGCATCGCGGCGTTCGGCACCAGCTACCGCAATTTGTTCGCCTTCGTGGTGATGATTCTGATCCTGGTGCTCAAACCCAACGGCATTTTCAGCCGTGGCCGCGGCCTGCCGCCAGAACCGCTCACCGGTACCTTCATCGCGCCGAGCGCGCCCATCCGCATTCCGTGGGGGATCGTCGCGGGACTTGCAATCGTGGCACTCGCGCTGCCGCTGGTGGTACGCAACGGCTATGTGCTGCAGACACTCGGCATCGGATGGCTCTACGCCATCCTGGCGATCAGTCTCACGCTCGTCGCAGGCACTGCCGGAATGATCTCGCTCGGCCAGGCCGGACTGCTGGCGATCGGCGCCTACGCGTCCGGACTGCTCGCGATCAACCTCAAGCTCCCGGTGGCGGTCACAATCGCGGCCGCGGGCTTCATCACGGCGCTGCTCGGCACGCTGATCATCTTTCCGTCGTTCCGGCTGCGCGGACATTATGTGACGATCGCGACGCTCGGCGTCGGTGAAATCGTCATGCTGGTGATCCTCAATTGGGACAGCCTGACGCATGGCCCGGTCGGGCTGAGCGCGATTCCACCCTTGTCGCTGTTCGGCGGGCCGTTGCTGAGCAGCACCTGGGTTTATGAGATCGCGCTCGGTGCGCTGATCATCCTGGCACTGCTGCAGCATCGATTGCTGAGCTCGCATCTCGGCCGCACGCTGCGCGCGATCCGCGACGACGACGTGGCGGCGCGCAGCTACGGCATCGCGCTCGACCGCTACAAGAGTCTCGCCTTCGGCGTTGCTGGCTTTTCCGCCGGCACCGCGGGCGCGCTGATGGCGCACATCTTCTCCTATGTGAACCACGAAACTTTTACCTCGCAGGTCTCGCTGCTTGCACTGACCATGGTGATCCTCGGCGGGCTCGGCAACATCGCAGGCGGCATCCTGGCCGCCCTGATGCTGGTCAGCCTGCCAGAACTGTTCCGTGCGGCGGCCGAATACCGCATGTTGATCTACGGCATCGCGCTCTTGCTGCTGATCCGGTTCCGGCCGCAAGGCCTGATGGGGACGGTGTGATGGCGCCGATTCTGCAGCTCGATGGGTTGACGCGCCGATTCGGCGGCGTCACGGCGGTCGACCGGCTGTCGCTGGGCGTTGCCGAAGGCGAGTTGATCAGCATCATCGGCCCGAACGGCGCCGGCAAGACGACGATGTTCAATCTCGTCACCGGGCTCGACAAGCCCGATGCCGGCACCGCGACGTTCGCGGGCCGCGATATCACCGGCCTCCCCGCCGAGCAGCTTGCGCCGCTCGGCTTTGCGCGCACCTTCCAACACGGCCGCGTGTTCGGAAACCTGAGCGTGCTCGACAATGTGCTGGTCGGGGCGCACACGCGGCTCAGCGCCGTGCGGCCGCAATGGCCTTTTGTCGGAGCTGTCGCCGAGCTTGCTCTTGCGCTGATCCGCCCTGGGGCGGTGAAGGCCGAGGAGAACGCGCTGCGCGCGCAAGCCCTGGACATCATCGCGCTGTTCGGCGAGCGGTTGACGCCGCGGATCAACAATCCGGCCTTCAGCCTCTCCTATGCCAACCGGCGCCGCGTCGAGATCGCCCGCGCGCTGGCGCTCAAGCCGCGCGTGTTGTTCCTCGACGAGCCGACCGCGGGCATGAACCCGACCGAAACCACCGAGATGCTGGAAATCATTCGCGGCCTGAAGGGCCAGTTCACCATCGTGCTGATCGAGCACAAGCTCGATCTGGTGATGCAGCTTTCCGATCGCGTGGTGGTGATGGACAACGGCCGGAAGATCGCCGAAGGCCTGCCGCGCGCGGTCGCGTCCGATCCGGCCGTGATCACGGCCTATCTCGGCTCGCGCGAAGTCGGCCACAGGGCGGAGGTCGCGTGATGAACCAGACACCGCACGCCGACCCGATCCTCAAGCTCGACCGGATCAATTCGTTCTACGGCCCGATCCAGGTGCATTTCGATCTGACCATCGAGGTCGGCCGCGGCCAGATCGTCTGCCTGCTCGGCGGCAACGCCAGCGGCAAGTCGACCACGATGAAGGTCATTCTCGGCCTGCTCAAGCCGCGCTCCGGCGAGGTCACGCTCGACGGCGCTGCGATCACCGGGCTGCCGACGCCGCAGATCATCCGGCGCGGGCTCGGCTCGGTCCCCGAGGCACGGCGGCTGTTCGGCGCGATGACGGTGCGCGAAAATGTGCTGATGGGCGCCTTCACGCGCAACGACAAGGCGGACATCGCGCAGGACTACGAGCGCATGATGACGCTATTCCCACGCCTGCGCGAACGGACCAATCAGGCGGCTGGGACGCTCTCGGGCGGCGAGCAGCAGATGGTCGCGATGGCGCGCGCCCTGATGGGCCGCCCGCGCGTGCTCGTGATGGACGAGCCGACGATGGGGCTGTCGCCGCTGTTCGTCGATCATGTGCTGGAGCTGATCCAGACCGTCAACCGGCAGGGCGTCACCATCTTCATGGTAGAGCAGAATGCGAGTCTCGCATTGCAGATCGCCGACCACGGCTATGTTCTCCAGACCGGACGCATTGCATTGTCCGGCCCGGCGCGCGATCTGTTGCACGACCCGCGCATTCGCGATGCTTACCTTGGCGGTCAGGCGGCATGATGCAACTTCACGATTCCGGTCCCGCAACGCTCGCTGAACTTGAGGCTCGCTTGCGGCGCGACCTCGAGCTACTGGTGATGCCGCCCAGCAAAGACTGGCTCGAGCCGCGCGTACATCCGGACCATGGCCCCGTGCTGGATGTCGCGGTGATCGGCGCCGGCATGTCGGGCCTGTCGGCGGCGTTCGCGCTCAAATGTCTCGCCATCCGTGGCCTGCGGGTCTTCGACCGCTCGCCCGCCGGCTTCGAAGGGCCGTGGGCGACGTTCGCCCGCATGGAGACATTGCGCTCGCCACCGGAACTGAGCGGGCCCGCGTTCGGCTTTTCCAACCTCACCTTTCGCGCCTGGTTCGAGGCGCAGTTCGGGCTCGCGGCGTGGAAAAAAGTTCATCGCATCCCGCGCCTGCAATGGATGGACTATCTGCGCTGGTACCGGCGCATGATCGATGTGCCGATCGAGAATGACACCGCGCTGATCGATGTTGGCGGCGACGGAGAGTTCGTCGTGCTCACGCTGCGCGCGCCCGCCGGCATTCGCAAGGTCGCGGCGCGCCGCGTGGTGCTGGCCAACGGGCGCGAAGGGCTTGGCGGCGCTTTCATACCGGAAATGTTTCGCGGGCTCGATAAGCGCTACGTCCGCCACTCCATCGAGGACATCGACTTCGATGCGTTGCGCGGCAAGACCGTCGGCGTCATCGGCGCCGGCGCGTCCGGCGTGGACAACGCGGCCGAGGCGCTGGAGCACGGCGCGGCGCGCGTCGCGATGCTGGTGCGGCGGCCGGATGTGCCGCGCATCAACAAGGGCATGGGCATCGGCAGCGCGGGCTTCTGGATCGGCTTTCATGCGCTGACCCAGGAGCAGAAATGGTCGATCGTGAACTACATCGACGAACAGGCCGTTCCGCCGCCGCGCGATTCCATGCTGCGCGTGACGCGCAACAAGAATTTCTCCGTCTTCGCGCGTTGCGCGCCGCGCGCGGTCGAGATCAAGGACAGTCGCGTGCTGCTCGATACCAGCCGCGGCCGGCTGGCATTCGATTTCCTCGTCCTGGCGACGGGCCTGACGGTCGACTGGAACCAGCGCCCGGAGCTCGCCGCGCTCAAAGACCACATCGTGTTCTGGCGCGATCGTTTCACGCCGCAAGGTCGCACCGACTATGCGCAGGCCGCGCATCCTTTCGTTGGCCCGGCCTTCGAGTTCCTTGAACGCGTGCCTGGCACCGCGCCCTGGGTGACCCGCATTCACTGCTTCACTTTTCCGTCCTATATGAGCCATGGTCCGATCTCGGGCGATGTCCCGGCGATCAGCGTCGGGGCCGAACGGGTCGCGAATGGCGTCGCCAGCGCGCTGTTTGCCGAGGACTACGACCGGACCTGGCGGCGCATGGT
>JBBWZU010000712.1:0-2816 GCA_039649225.1 Hyphomicrobiales bacterium
CCGTTCGGCTTGAAGGAGCTGGAGGAGAACAAGATCCGCGTTGTCGCCAAGGCGACCGATGCCACGCTGGTGCGCGGACAGACCATCCGCACGGTCGTGGCCAATGCCGATGCACTCGTGAAGCGCAAGGCGGTGATCGAGCGCTTCATGCAGGCCTATCGCGAGACCATCGACTACATGTACGGCGACAATCCGCAGGTGCTCAAGGACTATGCGGCATTCGTCGGCATCTCGGAGCCGCTCGCCAAACGCGTGCGCGACGAGTTCTTTCCAAAATCGCTGATCTGGCCCGACGAGATCAAGGGTCTCGACGCGCTGATGGCCGAGGCCATCTCGCTCAAATTCATCCCCGCACCGCTCAGCAAAGAGCAGCTTGGCGAGCTCATCCAGATCCAGGGCAAGAAATGAACGCACCTGTAAACGTCACCATCACCGCCGCGCTGAAACTCCCCGAGCATCGCGGCTGCTATTACGGCGGCGCCTGGCATGCCCCGCTGTCGGGCCGCGAGGCCGACACGATCAATCCGGGCACCGGCGAGACGCTCGGGAAAGTCGCCGACGCCGGCGCCGCTGACGTCGACGCGGCCGTGAAGGTCGCCAAGGCGGCATTCCGGGAGTGGCGCAACGTGCCGCCGCTCGAACGCGCAAAAATGCTCAAGCGGATTGCCGCGGTTCTGCGCGACCACGCCCAGGAACTGGCGATGATCGATGCGGCCGACTGCGGCAATCCGGTGCGCGAGATGGTCAGCGACGCCATGGTGGCGGCGGCGCAGACCGAGTTCTTCGCCGGGCTTGTCACCGAGATGAAGGGCGCGTCGGTGCCGATGGGGCCCGGTGTGGTGAACTTCTCAATGCGCGAGCCGCGCGGCGTGATCGGACGCATCATCCCGTTCAATCACCCGTTCATGTTCTGCATGGGCAAGTCGGCGGCGCCCTTGGCGGCCGGCAACACCGTGATCGTGAAGCCGCCGGAGCAGTCGCCGCTCTCCTCGCTGCGCCTGGCCGAACTGATCGACGGCATCCTGCCGCCCGGCGTGTTCAACGTCGTGCCCGGCGGCAAGGAATGCGGCGCGGCGCTGGCGAGCCACCGGGATATCGCCATGGTGGCACTGGTCGGCAGCGTGCCCACGGGACGCGCCGTGATGCGCGCGGCGGCCGAGACCGTGAAGCCCGTGATGCTGGAGCTTGGCGGCAAGAACGCGCTGATCGCCTATCCGGACGCCGACCCGGACGAAGTGGCGGGCGGCGTCATCGCCGGCATGAATTTTACCTGGTGCGGGCAATCCTGCGGCTCGACCAGCCGCGCCTTCATCCACGAGAAGATCTATGACGCGGTGCTGGCGCGGGTCAAAGAGAAGATCAAGGCGTTCAAGCCCGGCATCCCGACCGATCCGGCCACCACGATGGGCGCCATCGTGTCGAAAGTGCAGTTCGATCGCGTGATGGACTACATCGCGTCCGCCAAGCAGGAAGGCGCGCGGCTGCTGGCCGGCGGCGGGCCGCCGAACGATCCGGCGCTCGCGAAAGGCTTTTTTGTCGAGCCGACCGTGTTCGCCGACGTGAAGATGTCGATGCGCATCGCGCACGAGGAAATCTTCGGGCCGGTGCTCGGCATCCTGAAATGGTCGAACGAAGCCACGATGCTGGAAGAGGTCAACGCAGTCGAATACGGCCTTACCGCCTCGATCTGGACCAACGATATCTCGACCGCGCACCGCACCGCCGCGGCGGTCGAAGCCGGGTTCGTGTGGATCAACGAGGTCGGCAAGCACTTCCTCGGCACGCCGTTCGGCGGCTTCAAGCAATCCGGCATCGGGCGCGAGGAATGTTTTGAGGAAATGCTCGCTTTCACGCAAGAGAAGAACATTCACATCAAGCTGCGGGCCCCGGCGCGCTGACTTTTTGTGTCAAACCTGTCGCGCTTCGGCACTGACGGGGTCCTTTTGCAACCGCCGCCAGGATCGGAGCCGTAGGAAGCGGCGAAATACGAACCGCATTGATCGAATACTCACGTCATTCAACTTGCCGTTACGTCATTAATTAGCCACCGATCGCCTCGATCACGTGCTTCAATGCGCCTTCGCAAAGCCGGAAGCGAAGGCGCTTCACGGCTAGGTATCGCGAACTCGTAACCAAACGGACCGCAAGTCACCAGTCATGTCGACTCTCTATGACGTGCTCGGGGTGGCGCCTGACGTCGAAGATGAGGTCATCCGGCAAACCTTTCGCGAGCTGGCGAAAGCTTATCATCCGGATGTTCACGGCGGCGAAGGGCCCGCTGAGCAAAGCTTCAAGAAAATGACCGCCGCCTACGCGGTCCTGAAGCATGCCAAGACGCGCGCGGCCTACGATGCCAAGCTGGCGCTTGCCCACCGCTTGGCGCGACGGCACAAGATTCGCGGGCTGCTGATCTGCGCCGCCGGCGCGGTCGTGTCGTTCTGCACCGTCAGCAGTATCTTGCTGTACCGGAATTCGGCATCAGCATACGCCACGAACGACGTGAAGCCGCGTCCGGCCGAGATTTTGCAGGCTTGGCGATCGGTGGTGCCGGACCGCGCAGACGCCTCCGCCGAACCGTCGGCCCCTCCCAACCCTCAAGCCAGCTCCCCCGTCCGCGCTGCACGGGCCGAGCCGCCTGATCCTGCACCGGCGCTTGTGACCGGCAGCGTTCGACACCAACCGGCAAACCTCGTGCGCGATCTGGCATTGCTGCCTGGCACGAGGACCATGCCGCCGGATTCCGCGCCCAAAATCGCCACGACCGATGTGCGCGTCTGGGCCCGTTCCGCCGAATTTGGACTGAACGGTTCGCCACG
>JBBWZU010000733.1:0-7623 GCA_039649225.1 Hyphomicrobiales bacterium
GGCATCGTCACGGTCTGCGACGCGCATCCGGCGACGCTCGGATGGCTCGGCTCGGTGCACGGCCATCGCACGCGCGCGCTCGGCGTCGAGCATTTCGGCCAGACCGGCTCGCTCGCCGAGCTCTATCGCCACTACGGCATCGATGCCAACGCGATCGTCGCGGCCGCCCAGGTAATCGCGCCGGGACGGCCGATCCGCTACCTCAAGGCGTTGCCGTAGCAGAATTCAGCGGTAGGGCGCGCATAGGCGCACTTGCGCCGTGCCCGCCGCAACAGACAATGGCGGGCACGCGCTTCGCGCTTTGCCCGCCCTACGAAGACCCGCGCTAAAATCTAAAGAACAGCATCGCCGGGATCGCACCGACGACGATCGACACCACGATGGCGCAGACGACCGCCACGACCGTGTAGATCAACGACTTGTCCTCCGGCGACTTCATCAGAACCGGGATACCAAGATAGAGCAGATAGAGGCTGTAGAGCCCGCACAGAAGCGCAAGGATCGAAAGCGCCGGGATCAGCGAGAACACACCGCCGAGCCAAGCGGCGGTGTAGGAATAGACCACCAATTTGAGCGCATTGTTGAAATTCTTCTGCCCGTTGAAGCTCGGCGCCAATGCATCGATGATCAGCGCCATGACGTAGACGCCGACGAATGCCAGGATGTAGCCGACGATCGCGCCGAGCAGCCCCGAAAACAACCCCGTGCGATAACCCGCGACGCCGACGATTGATGTGCCGATGAAGCCGCACACCGCCGGGATGGCGGCGAGGATCGCGACGTAGTTGGTGAACAGAAAACCGACCTCGCCAGGCTCACGCTCAATCACGGGCCATTCGGTCTTCGGATTGAGCAAGATCGCCTGAACGCGCGCAACGAGATTCATCGCACCCCTCCGCTGTTCGCCGCACGGGTCGCCGCGTGTCTTTTCAGCAGCCACAACCGTAGCTGCCGGGGCGCCCGTGGAGCCGAGCCGGCATTGTTCCGGCCCTTTCCACCGATGTCACGCGCGCAATCGTGGCTGTCAACGCCTTTGATCCGCCAAAACCATCTGGGCGCCCTTCTCGGCGATCATCATGGTCGGCGAATTGGTGTTTCCGGAGGTGATCGTCGGCATCACGGAGGCGTCGATCACGCGCAGCCCCTCGATGCCGAGCACGCGCAGGCGCGCGTCGACCACGGCGTGCGGGTCGCTGGTGAGGCCCATCTTGGCGGTACCGACAGGATGGAAGATCGTGGTGCCGATATCGCCCGCGGCTTTGGCCAGCGCTTCCTCGTCATCACTGCGGATCTGCTCGCCCGGCAGGGTTTCGATCGGATGGAATTTCTGCAGCGCCGGCTGCGCCACGATATTGCGCGCGACGCGCAGAGAATCCGCCGCGACCCGGCGGTCCTCCTCGGCCGAGAGATATTGCGGCGCAATCTTCGGCTTGTCGGCCGGATCGGCCGAGCGCAGTTTCACAAAACCCCGGCTCGCGGGCTGGAGATTGCACACGCTGGTGGTGAAGGCCGGATAGGTGTGCAGCGGGTCGCCGAACTTGTCGAGCGAGAGCGGTTGCACGTGAAACTGGATATTGGCGCGCTCGCGCGCGGGGTCGGAGCGCGTGAAGATGCCGAGTTGCGATGGCGCCATGGTGAGCGGACCGCGGCGGCGCAGCAGATAGTCGAGACCCATCCCGGCGCGGCCAAACAGCGAATGATAGGTCTCGTTCAAGGTCTTCACGCCGGAAACCTTGTAGATCATGCGCAGCTGCAAGTGGTCCTGCAAATTGTTGCCGACGCCCGGCCGGTCGAGTTCGACCGCGACGCCGAGATCGAGCAGATCGCGTCCCGGCCCGATACCCGACAGCAACAAGAGTTGCGCCGAGCCGATCGAGCCGGCGGACAGAATGACTTCGCCTTTGCAGCTCGCACTGCGCGCCAGACCGTCCTGACGCCAGCGTATGCCGGTCGCGCGCCAGTCGGTCGTATCGACGCGTTCGACCAGGCAGCCGGTTTCGAGCCGCAGGTTCTGCCGGCCCAGCACCGGCTTGAGAAAGCCGCGCGCCGAGGACCAGCGCCGCCCGCGCGTCTGGTTGACGTGGAAATAGGCCGCGCCCTCATTATCGCCCCGGTTAAAATCGTCGATCGGCTTGATGCCGTATTCTTCCGCCGCCTTGCGGAAGGCATCGAGCAGCTCCCATTGCACCCGCGGCGCCTCGACGCGCCATTCGCCACCGACGCCGTGGTGCTCGCTGTCCCCGAGAAAATGATCGGTCTGCCGGCGGAACAGCGGCAGCACGTCGTCCCAGCCCCAGCCGGAGAGGCCAAGCTGCCGCCAATGGTCGTAGTCGGCCGCCTGCCCGCGCATGTAGATCATGGCGTTGATGGCGGACGAGCCGCCGATCACCTTGCCGCGCGGATAGCTGAGCGACCGGCCATTGAGCCTCGGCTCGGGCTCGGTCTTGAACATCCAATCAGAGCGCGGATTGCCGATCGCGAACAGGTAGCCGACCGGGATATGAAACCAGATCCAGTTGTCCTTGCCCCCGGCCTCGAGCAGCAACACGCGGTTTTTCGGATCGGCCGACAGCCGGTTGGCGAGCACGCAGCCCGCCGAGCCGGCGCCCACAATGATGTAGTCGTATTCGCCTTCGATCGGCGTCGCGTCGGCCATGACGTTTCCCGTGTCCGCAGCCATTAAAGCGTATCCGGGCGGCGTGACAACATGCGGCGACGGCTGACAAGGAGCTCTCCGGTTTGACGTGGTGCGCCGGATCATTAGGATGCGCCGCGACAGAGGGCCCGCTGTGCGCGCGCCTGACAGTCCCGGAACGGCGGTTCCTGGGCACGTGAAGATCCCGACACTCAGGCTGCGCCGGAAGGTGGCGGCCGGATGGAGAACCGCCATGACCTTAGGACGCCGTTTTCTCTTCGCATTGCTGGCCCTCGGCGTCGCCGCGGGCTCGCTGCCCGCCGCCGCTCAGGACAAGACCATCACGGTTTTCGCCGCCGCCTCGATGAAGAACGCGCTCGACGACATCAATGCGGCGTTCCTCAAGGCATCCGGCACCAAGGTCGTGGCGAGCTATGCGGCAAGCTCGGCGCTCGCCAAGCAGCTCGAGCAGGGCGCGCCGGCGGATGTCTTCGCGTCGGCCGACCTCGAGTGGATGGACTATTCGGCGCAGAAGAAAACCATCAAGGACGACACACGCGTCAACCTGCTCGGCAACCGGCTGGTGCTGGTCGCGCCGAAAGATTCCAAGATCGACACCGTCGCGATCGCTCAAGGTCTCGACTTCGCCCGACTGATCGGCGATGGCCGCATCGCGACCGGCGAGGTGACCTCGGTGCCGGTCGGCAAATACGCCAAGAGCGCGCTGGAAAAGCTCGGCATCTGGGCGTCGGTGGAGAAGAAGTTCGCGATGACCGACAACGTCCGCGCCGCACTTGCGCTGGTCTCGCGTGGCGAAGCCGCGCTCGGGATCGTGTACGAGACCGACGCCAAGGTGGAGCCGGGCGTGAAGATCGTCGGCGCGTTTCCGCAAGATTCGCACCCGGCCATCGTCTATCCGGTCGCCGCGACCGTGACGGCGAAGCCCGAGGCAAGAGCTTATCTTGCCTTCCTGCGCTCCGCTGCGGCGAAAGCCGTGTTCGAGACGTACGGTTTCACGTTCCTGATCAAGCCGACGTCCTAGTCGTCACGAAGCTTCGTGTTCTCCCTCACCCCCGACGAATGGACCGCTGTGCTGCTCTCGCTGCGCATCGCGGTCGTCGCGACCGTGGTCGCGTTGCCGTTCGGCATCGCGCTCGCCTGGGTGCTGGCGCGCAAGAATTTCTGGGGCAAGGCGCTGCTCGATGGCATCGTGCATCTGCCGCTGGTGCTGCCGCCGGTCGTCACCGGTTATCTGCTGCTGATCTGGTTCGGCCGGCGCGGCGTGATCGGAGCCTTTCTGGCCGACACGTTCGGTATCGTCTTTTCGTTCCGCTGGACCGGCGCGGCACTCGCCTGCGGCGTCATGGGCTTTCCACTGCTGGTGCGGGCGATCCGCCTCTCGATCGAGGCGGTGGACGCCAAGCTCGAAAACGCCGCATGGACGCTGGGCGCCAATCGCTTTCTCGTGTTCGCGACCGTCACATTGCCACTCGCGCTGCCCGGCATCATCGCCGGCATGGTGCTGTGCTTTGCCAAGGCGCTGGGCGAGTTCGGCGCCACCATCACGTTCGTCTCCAACATTCCGGGCGAGACGCAGACCATCTCGGCCGCGATCTACACCTACACGCAGACTCCGAGCGGCGATGCGGCGGCCGGGCGACTGGTGCTCGTCGCGATCCTGATCTCGCTGATCGCCTTGATCGGCTCCGAATGGCTCGCGCGCCGCGCCGGCGTGCGGCTGCACGGAGGCTGACATGCTCAGCGTCGCCGTCGAGAAACGATTTGCGGATTTCACCATCGCGGCGAAATTCGAGGCGGCCGATGGCGTGACCGCGCTGTTCGGACCGTCCGGCTCGGGCAAGACCTCGATCATCAACATGGTCGCCGGCCTCGTAACGCCGGATCGCGGGCGTGTCTCATCTAACGGAACGCTGTTGTTCGATTCCGAAGGCGTGAACGTGCCGCCGCACCGGCGTGGCATCGGCTACGTGTTTCAGGACGGGCGGCTGTTTCCGCACATGACGGTGCGGCAGAATCTCGACTACGGACGGCGGATGCGTCGCCTGACCCATGACGCGGCCGCACAGGCGCGCATCGTCGACCTGCTCGACATCGCGCGGCTGCTCGAGCGCCGGCCCGCGCACCTGTCGGGCGGCGAGCGCCAGCGCATCGCCATCGGCCGCGCGCTGCTGATGGGCCCGCAATTGCTGCTGCTCGACGAGCCGCTCGCCTCGCTCGATGCGGCGCGCAAACGCGAGATTTTCCCCTATCTGCTCAAGTTGCGCGATGAGACCGCCATCCCGATGATCTATGTCAGCCACCACGCGGCGGAGGTGAAGCGCATTGCCACCACAATCGTGCGGGTCGAGAACGGCTGCGTGACTGGCATCGGCGGATCGGAGCTGCTCGACACCGAAGATGCAGATGCGCTGATCTGATGCGCTGATCTGATCTCTTGCCGCGCCGCATCGATCGGTGCACCCTCCCGGCCAATGCCGGGAGGACGAATTGCACTTGCAGTCGCTGCGCGTTGCCGCCGTTGCCCTTCTGCTGAGCGTGCCGCTACCGGCCATCGCCGAGACGGCTCCTGAAATATTGCGCGTCACGCGCACCGGCGACGATCTCATCGAGGGCTCGCTGCGTTGGGCCATCGAGCGCAACAACGCGGCGCCGGGCCGTTTCCGCATCGAGATCGATCCGGATGGGTCCGGGCCTCACGTCATGCGGCCGGCATCGCTGCTCCCGGCCATCAAGGGACCGGTGCGCATCGAGGGCGTACCCTGGAAGCGCTCAGGCGAATTTGTCGCGCTCGACGGTTCGGGATTCATCCAGGACCAAGGTCAAAAGACCTGCGCGGGCGCGGTGCCAGGCCAGTTCGGCGCCAATGTGCGCACGACGACCAATCCGGGCCTTGCGATCGTCGATACGCAAGGCGTCGAAATCGCCGGACTTGAGATCCGCAATTTTTGCATCGGGGTGCTGATCCATCGTTCTGGCGGCAATGTCGTGGAGGACAGCCGTATCGTCGCCAACCGCGGCGGCGCGGGCGTGATGCTGACCGGCGATGACGGCAACGGCGGCGCGACGGCGGCAACGACGATCCACAACAAGGTCCAGCGCAACGAATTTCTCGACAATGGCGACGGTCTGGAACTCACGCGTGGCGCGGCATTCAACCTGGTCGCGCGCAATGTCTTTCGCTCGACCAGCGCCAATCCGGAGCCCTCGCAAGGCATCGAGGTATTGCTTGGTCACGACAACGTCATCGTGCGCAACCGCTTCGAGGGTTACTCGGACGGCATCCAGGTGAACGGTGGAAACCGCAACACGATCGCGTCGAACGAATTCCACGACAACGCGCTTGCGCTCAGCATGACCGGCGAGGGCAACGTGATCGACGGCAACATCATCACGCGCAACGGCATCGGTGTCGCGCTGCGGCCATCCGCCGGCAAATCGGTCACGCGCGTCACGCGCAATCTGATCCATAACAACAGCCAGCCGATCTCGCGCTGCTGGTCGGGCGGCAGCTGCGATCCCGATCTGCGCAAAGGCGGAATCATTTTCGGCGTTCCGGCGCAGGAGCATGCCACCTATATGGGCGAACGCGGCGGCGGCGTGGCATTCGATCCGGCGCAGCTGAAGCGGATCTGCCCGGACGAAGCGCCGAATTGTCAGGCCGCGCCGAACAACGGCATCGAGGCGCCGACCCTCGACAAGGTCACGCGAGACGGCACGACGCTGACCGCAAACGGGCATGCCACGCTTGGCGCACAAGCCGGCGCCGTGATCGAGCTTTATGCCAATCCCAATGCCGGCGACTCCGAGGGCGAGATATTTCTCGGCGAAGCCACGGCAAAGTCCGACGCCAACGGGCGCGTGACATTTAGCATGACGGTGAATGCGCCGTTCGGGCTGGTGCCGACATCGTTCACCGCGACGCTCACGTCGAGCGACGGCGCGACCTCCGAATTCAGCCGTCCGGTTGGCCTGTCGGATTAGTGCCAAAGCGGGATAGAGTCCCGCCATGTATCCGCCCGCGCGCATCGTCTGCCTGACCGAAGAGACCGTCGAAACGCTGTATCTCATTGGCGAGGAGCGGCGCATCGTCGGCGTCTCCGGCTATGCGGCGCGCCCGCCGCAGGTGCGGCGCGAGAAACCGCGCGTCTCGGCGTTCATCTCGGCGGACTTTGAGAAGATCATCGCGCTCAAGCCCGACCTGGTGCTGACTTTTTCGGACCTGCAGGCCGACATCGCGGCGCAACTGATCCGCCAGAACATCGCCGTGCATGCCTTCAATCAGCGCGACGTCGGCGGCATTTTCGACATGATCCGCACGCTCGGCGCTCTCGTCGGCGCAGTCGAGAAAGCCGAAGAGCTGGCAATGTCGCTGGAGGACCGGCTCGATGCCGTGCGCGAACAGGCCGCGCAGCTGCCGCGCCGCCCGCGCGTCTACTTCGAGGAATGGGACGAGCCGATGATCTCGGGGCTGAAATGGGTGTCCGAGTTGATCGAGACCGCGGGCGGGATCGAGGTATTTCCGGCGCTGAGCGCCAACAAAAACGCCAAGGATCGTATCGTTACGGCGGACGACGTGATCGCGGCCGTGCCCGACATCATCATCGGCTCGTGGTGCGGCAAGAAGTTCGTGCCGGCGAAAGTCGCGGCGCGTCCGGGTTTCGATGCCATTCCGGCGGTCCGCGACGGCGCACTGCACGAGATCAAGTCGACGCTGATCCTGCAGCCGGGCCCGGCCGCCCTGACCGACGGGCTCGATCAGTTGGTGCGGATCGTCGGCGATTGGGTAAGTCGCGTCAGCAATCCGGCAAGATAGTCGAAGGCTTCGACAAGCGCCGGCCCGCCGCAGATGGTATAGCGCGGCGGCAGGATGATGCGCCGCTGCGGCGGATAGAGCGTGTTCAGCGCAGGGTGGCTGAGATTGTAGCTGCCCTGGTCGGCTTGCGCCGGCGCGTTGTTCAACACGATCA
>JBBWZU010000738.1:0-5012 GCA_039649225.1 Hyphomicrobiales bacterium
CTGGAACTGGCTTGCGGGACATTGCTGGCGATCGGGCTGTTCACGCGCCTTGCGGTCGGGCCGATCCTGGTGTTCTTGATCGTGGCGATCGTCAGCTATCATTGGGACTTCGGCTTCAACTGGGAGAGCCGCGGCATCGAATACCCGCTGTTCTGGGCGCTCGTGGCGTTTCACTTTCTCGTGCGCGGCGGCGGACCGTGGTCGGTGGACTGGCTCATCGGCCGGGAGATTTGAGCCGTCGGCGCACTTTCGGCCGGTTGGTAGCGGTTGGCGTTCCGCCGGACTTGATGGCAGACTTCTGTCTTCACCGGGGAGGGACCAATGGCCACGATCGAAAAGAAGCTTTCAGCCTTTGAAAAGCAGCTCTCGGCCTTTAACGGCATCGCGCTGCTGATTGGCCGCATCCTGATCGCGTTGCTGTTTCTCGTTGCGGCCTACAACAAGCTCAAAGGCCTTGGCGGGACGACCGGATATTTCACCAAGCTCGGCATTCCGGGGCCGTCGGTCGCGGCACCTGTCGTGGCGGCGTTCGAGCTCGCTTTCGGCATTCTTCTGCTCGCCGGCTTCAAGACACGTTTCGTCGCGCTCGCGATCGCGGTGTTCGTCGTCGTCGCGGCGCTGTTCGCCCACACCAACTTCGCCGACGGCAATCAGCTCAATCATTTCATGAAGAACCTTGCGATCGCGGGCGGATGCCTTGCGTTGTTCGTGGCCGGCGCGGGCGCATTCTCGATGGATGCGAAGAGCGGCCGGCGCTGGTTCTGAACTCGCGATGCAAACCTACAGTCATGTGACGGTCGGTGCTTCGAGCATGAACCGCGCGCTGCGGTTCTATGACGCAGTGCTGGCGCCGCTCGGACTGGTGCGCAAGCGCACCGCGAAGATCGCGCTTGCCTACGCGCCGGAGGATTTTTCTTCGCCGAACGAGCCGTTCTGGGTGGTGCGCCCGCTTGATGGCGCGGCCGCCAGCGCCGGCAATGGGGTCACGGTCGCATTCGATGTGCCGACGCGGGCAGCCGTGGATGCGTTTTACGCGGCGGCGCTCGCCGCGGGTGCGAGCGACGAAGGCGCGCCCGGCCTGCGCCCGCATTATCACCCCAACTACTACGGCGCCTATGTGCGCGATCCCGACGGCAACAAGCTGTGCGCGGTTTGTCACGGCGCGGCCTGACCTTCGCTAGCGGGCTGGACGGTGTTGCCTGTAAGAACGCCTCGATCGGATGCTCAGAACTACCGCGCCTTGAATGTAGCAACATATCTACATACTATGCTTTTCGGACTGCTAAAGGACGACCGGAAGACGAACATGACGGTGACCACCCTGACCAGTCGTGAGTTCAATCAGGATACCAGCGGTGCCAAGAAAGCGGCGCAGCAGGGGCCGGTCTTTATTACGGACCGCGGCCGTCCTGCCCATGTCCTGTTGACGATCGAGGAGTATCAGCGCCTCGCTGGCGGGCCCATGAGCCTTGGCGAGGCACTCGCGCAACCGGGTACCGACTTTGATTTCAATCCATCGTGTGTCGGCGGCGGAATCTTCAAGTCGGCCGATCTCGGCTGATGTTTCTGCTCGACACCAATGTTATTTCCGAGCTGAGACGACCAGAGAAGGCTGATCGCAATGTTATCGCGTGGGCCAACGCTCTCTCCCTTTGGCGAGCTTTTTCATATCCGCAATCTCGATTCTCGAAATCGAACTTGGCGTCCTGTTGATCGCGCGTAAGGACGCTGCGCAAGGTGCTGTCCTTCGCGCTTGGATCGACCGTCAAATTCTCCCTCGCTTCGATGGCCGCGTCCTGGTTGTCGATACGGCTGTGGCGCAGTGCTGCGCGCGACTTCACGTTCCCGACCGACGGGCAGAACGCGATGCCCTGATCGCCGCGACAGCGATGGTTCATGGCTTGACGGTCGTTACGCGCAACGTCGCAGACTTCGAACCCACGGGCATCGCGCTCATTAACCCGTGGGAGTCCCAACAAGCGGGCGAAGAAAGTTGACCAAGGATTTGAACGACCCACTTGAACCCACGTGCGAACGAGCAGGCCTTCACATTGGCGCGAGCGTGCCCATATGTGCCCCGCCATAGGAGGGGCGCACCGATGGTTCACGCTGTCCGCCGTTTTGCTCTGGCGCTTGTTCTGGGCTGCGCCGCGTCGTTTGGCGCCCATGCGGCCGATGATCCGGATCTGATCTTTCGCAAATCGACCGTGTTCCACTGGGTCTCGCCCAACGACAAGCTCGCGACCTACGCGATCGACGATCCGGAAGTCGACGGGGTCGCCTGCCACTTCACCGTGCCGGAGAGAGGCGGCTTCAAGGGCTGGGTCGGCGTTGCCGAGGAGGTGTCGGACATCTCGCTGGCTTGCCGCCAGATCGGGCCGATCCGCTTCAAGACCAAGTTCGCGCAGGGCGACGACGTGTTTCGCAAGCGCCGCTCGCTGCTGTTCAAGAAGATGCAGATCGTGCGCGGCTGCGACGAGAAGCGCAACGTGCTGGTCTACATGGTCTATTCCGACCGCCTCATCGAGGGTTCGCCGAAGAACTCGACCTCGACGGTGCCGATCATGCCGTGGGGCGCGACCGACGTACCCAAATGCGCGGAATGGATCGAGAAGTAAAAATAGCTCCGTCATACCCGGACTTGTTCCGGGCATCCACGCCTGTCTTTCTTCTGAAATCTGTCGAAGTGAGGCGTGGATGGCCGGAACAAGTCCGGCCATGACGAACAAGTGCGTCAACCCAGATGGAAACCGCGCTACCGCGTGCAGGTGATCGCCACGAACGCGTCGCAGCTGCCGCCCGCGCAGGCGCTCTTGCTGCTGGCCGGAACCGCGCCGGTGATCTCGTCGCGATCGACCTTGCGGAACGACTGCGCCTTGGCGAAGGACTGCGACTGGCAATACGAGGTTGCGACCACGTTGCCGCATTGCTCGCCGGTCGCAAGGCAGCGGTCGACGCCATAGCCGTCGGCATTGTTGGCGATGACGAAGGTGCGGCTCTCGGCGGCGGCGGGAGCGGTTGAAAACAGCGCGGCCGCCAGGACCAATCCAACAGGTGCCAGTGCCCGCATCCCAGTGCCCCCCGTAGCCAGCCGATCACAGTCCGCAGCCTACGCGCGGAGGCGTTAACACGGTGTTAACCCTATGTCGGATTGGAAAAGATCGTCGCGACGATCAGTGCAAGCTGATTTTTCGGTCTGACGTGGCCGCGAGAGGCCTTGGGCGGGCGGGCTTCCGGGAGAACCGGATCGGGTTGCGCAATCCGAAGCCCGGCACGCCGATCAATTCGTCCAGTTCTGGCAACAGCACGAAGACTCGCGCGCCCTGCGGGCTCCCCGCCGGGGGCGCCACCGGTCGCAATTCGACCGTTCCGAATGGGGTGCGCAGCACCGGGTTGCTCATCGAAATCGTCCCACTTGTCTGACATGACACCGAGCACGCCACTCTGGTTAGTCGTTGAACGCGGGAAAAGGTTCATAGGTTTCTCAAGAATGTTCCCGTAGGTTCCGTTGGTAACCCGGCTGAAATCCGCCGGCTTCAGGACGATCCGCGGCGATGTCGGGGCAAGATCGTGGCACGGTTAAGCGAAGCCCTTGGAAATGCTTGACGGAATGTCCGGCCGCCAGCATAACGGCCGCCATGAACGGCCTTTTCGTCATCTGCGGCATTTGCCGGAAGATTATTCGCTAGCTAGACGCTGGCTGCGGCCGTCTTTTCTCAAAATTCGAGACCAAAAGGACGCCCGGCCAGCAGGTCGGGGAGATGTCTCGTGGACTTGAAGCTTTACGATACGCTGTCGCGTGAAAAGCAGGCCTTTGCGCCGCTCGATCCCTCGCGCGTGCGTATGTATGCCTGCGGACCGACGGTCTACGACTTTGCCCATATCGGCAACGCGCGCCCGGTCATCGTGTTCGACGTGCTGTTCCGGCTGCTGCGCCATCTTTATGGTGCGGCCCACGTCAAATACGTGCGCAACATCACCGACGTGGACGACAGGATCAACGCGCGCGCCGCCGAGCGCGGCATCGGCATCCGCGAATTGACGGAAGCAACCTACGCCAAGTTCCATGAAGACGTCGCGGCGCTCGGCTGCTTGGCGCCGACGGTCGAGCCACGCGCGACCGAGCACATCGAGGAGATGAAGACGCTGATCGAGCGGCTGGTCGCCGCCGGCAATGCCTATGTGGCGGAGGATCACGTGCTGTTCAGCGTGCCCTCGATGCCGGACTACGGCAAGCTGTCGCGGCGTTCGCTCGACGAAATGGAGGCGGGCGCGCGTGTCGATGTCGCGCCCTACAAGCGCGGCGACATGGACTTCGTGCTGTGGAAGCCGTCCAAGCCGGACGAGCCCGGCTGGCCGTCGCCCGCCGGCATCAAGGCGCCCGGACGCCCCGGCTGGCACATCGAGTGCTCGGCGATGGCCTGGAAGCATCTCGGCGAGACTTTCGACATCCATGGCGGCGGCATCGATCTCGTGTTTCCGCATCACGAGAACGAGATCGCGCAGTCGCGCTGCGCGTTCCAAACGCCCGTGATGGCCAACATCTGGATGCACAATGGCTTCCTGCAGGTCGAAAGCGAGAAGATGTCGAAGAGCCTCGGCAACTTCTTCACCATCCGCGAGGTCCTGGCGGATTGGCAGGGCGACGTCATCCGCCTGGCCATGCTGTCATCGCATTATCGTCAGCCGATCGACTGGACCGTGAGGAACCTGAAGGAGGCCGAGAAGGCTCTGTCGAGCTTCTTCGACGCGGCCGCGGCCGATGCCGAGGCGCGCCCGGCGCCGGGCGTGCTCGAGGCGCTCGCCGACGATCTCAATACGCCGAAGGCCATCGCCGAGATGCATGCGCTCAAGAACGTCGCCGGCCGCAAGGCGCTGGCCGGCACGCTGGCGTTCTTCGGCTTTCGCGAGGACGCGTTCTCGGACTGGCGCGCGCGGCGCGCGCCGGCGCTGACGCTTGCCCCGGAGGAGATCGAACTGCGCATTGCCGCGCGGCTCGATGCCCGCAAGGC
>JBBWZU010000779.1:0-3317 GCA_039649225.1 Hyphomicrobiales bacterium
GTCGATGGCGGACGTAGCGGTCGACCGCTGCGGCATCCGGCCAATCCGCCTCGACCGCGACAATCGTAAAGCCATGCTCTTCGATCAGGCGACGCGTGATCGCCGCGCGGGCGCGGTAGAACTCGGATGTGCCGTGAGTAGCCTCGCCGAGCAGCACGATCCGGTGCCGGCCGAAGCGGTCGAACTGCCGTCCGAAATCAGGATCATCGAAATCGGCCAAGGGTTCGGCTGCGTCGGCGATCATCTCCGGCAGCGTCCGCGACCGACCGGGAACATGGCTCGTCGCCGCGCGCCGGCCGTCCTCGGCCCAGCCCCGCTCGCCGATCAGCGGGACGAACGCGACGGCGCCAAGGTATTCTTCCTGGAACACGCCTTCGCCCTTGCGCGTGAGCTTGACCAGCCTCTGGCTTTGTCTTTCTTCGCCGACCGGGATAATCAAGTGCCCGCCGACCGCGAGCTGAAGCTTCAAGGCCAGAGGTATCTCGGGTCCGCCGGCAGCGACCAGGATGGCGTCAAACGGCGCGGCCTCCGGCCAGCCGCGCGTGCCGTCGCCGACGCGCAGTTCGATGTTGTCGCAGCCCAGCCGGCGGAACCGCTCGCGTGCCGCATCGCCCAGCGAGGCAATGCGCTCAATGGCGCAGACGTGGTCGGCGATCTGGCTCATGACGGCGGCGGCGTATCCCGATCCTGCGCCGACCTCCAGCACACGATCGCCCGGCCCTATTTCGGCGGCCTCGATCATCAGAGCCACGATATAGGGCTGCGAAATCGTCTGGCTCTCGCCGATCGGCAACGGAGAATCCTCGTAGGCAAACTCTTCCAAACCAGGCTCGACAAAGGCCTCGCGCGGAACGCGGCGCATCGCATCGAGCACGTGCCGGGCGCGCACGCCGCGGCCGGCGATCTGGATATCAACCATCCGGTCCCGGTCCCGGCTACGGGCGAGATCCAGCATGGCGCCCTCTCATGCGCGCCGGCGCGCCCGCGTCCGTGCGGCTTTGCGCGCCGCGGCGGCGCGGCCAGCAGAGCCCTTGGTGCGCGCGGCCTTCTGAGCGGCGGCCGAGCGCTGAGACGCGGAGCGCCGTGAGGCCGCGCCACGCGCCTGACGCGACAGCGCGCTGCGCGAGACCGTGCGCTTTGGTTCATCCTTGAGAACCCGCGAGACCGCCCGCGATACCCGCGGCCGGCGTCGGGTCTTGCGCTTGTGCTGGCCTGCCTCGTAGGCGTACTCGGCGCTCTTGCGGGTGCGCGCCTTGGCCTTGCCTTTTGCGGGAGGTCGAAGCGGCACGCCTGCGCGCCGCGCCTCCGAAAGCCCGATCGCAATCGCCTGCTTTGTTGATCTTGCGCCATGCCGGCGACGACGGATCTTGTCGATCTCCTCACGCACGAATTCGCCTGCCTGGGTCGTGGGCGATTTGCCGGCGCGCCTGTCCTTGCGGGCTTTCTCGATCGTTTTCTTGTCAGGCATGATGTTCTCCTTTGGCTGGCCGCGCCGCCCCCCAAAGCCAACCTCATGACACTCTGTGCCTTTATCAACGCATGCGCGGGCGCGATTGATCCATTGATGCCGACAAGCGATTACATGCGGGAACCACGCGCTCGGGCTACGCGCATGCTGTGAGTGCAGCGCCGTGGTACAGCGCGCCGACGCCGGGCGCTCGCCATCTCAAATCCTAATCAAGCTTGTTCCGCAGGTCTGCGCTCGCAAGCTTGCCGCCATCTGCCACGCGCCGCTCAATAGCGGACGCCGTCTTCATCCATGTCTTGGCGACGCTGAGCATGAGATCGCGATGGCTCGCATTGTCCGTGAGCTCGGCCCACCGCAGGCAATCGAGTGCGAACTCGCGCATCTCGTCCTGGGTGACCATGACTATGCGGCGATGCGGGATTCCATCAGTACGCGGTCGCGAAGCGCACCAGCATCGATCACTCCCGTGCTCGCCAGATCGATGATGCGTGTCGCGATGACCTCTCGGCCATGCTCGTCTCCGGCGAATATGTGCAGTGCGTTGCAGGCGTCGTGGAACGCTTGCGACATCACGCGCAACGCGTCCGGCTCGAATACAAATTGGTTTTCAAGGCGAGAGGGGATGGTGATCATGGGGGTGCTCCATGTCGTCCAACAGTGCCCCGAGGTCCTTTCTAGACCAGACGATTTCACCCCGCGTTCCGGTTCCTGTCTGTCTGGAACCGAACATAAAGTACGAAAATTCACATCAGCGAGATGACGCCGGTGTCGGGAAAATAAACGCGATCGACCGGCTGATCCGTTTCCGCCACGACCGCGCCGAAAATGAGTTCCATCTGCTTGAGATGAGGCTCGACCGCCGCATAGATGTTTTGCGGAAGCGCATGGAGGATGCGGTTTTTGGACGGTGCCATCGCGCTCTCCTGCCGTTTGGGCGGGAGCGCGGTCGCGTCTCTCAGTCACCGGCGCCGAGGAATGTTGCCAGGGATGATTGCTTTATAGGCCTTGTAACGGCCAAAGCCCAGTCCCGCACAAGAGACCTCTCTCGGCGGCGCGCCTGCCCGATCGTTACTAGCGTGACCGCGATGGTCCGAGTTTGATATTCCTGATTGCCAGCGCCCGCCAATTTGCAGCGAGTATTTTCATGCAGCGATCCATCCGCGCTGCCGGCGTCCTAGCCATAGCGGCCGCGGCGATCATCGCTCTGGCCGGGCCTGCATGGCCGGCCGAAGGCATGGCGCGCAATGCGGAGGCCGTTCTCGTCGGTCAGGTCGTGCTCTTGATTGCGGTCGGGCGGCTGTTCGGGGAGGCCATGCTGCGGCTTGGCCAGCCGGCGATCATGGGCCAACTCCTGGCAGGCATCCTGCTCGGTCCGTCGGTCCTCGGCTTGCTGTGGCCCGAGGCGCAGCGATTTCTCTTCCCGACAGCGCCTGCGCAAAAGAGCATGCTCGATGGAATTGCCCAGTTTGGTATCCTCTTGCTGCTACTGCTTGCCGGAATGGAAACGCGGCTTTCGCTGCTGCGCGACGTGCGCCGCGCGGCCATCAGCGCATCGGTGGCCGGAATTGCGCTGCCCTTCGCCTGCGGTGTCCTGTTGGGCTATCTGCTGCCTGACGCGCTGCTTCCCCAGCCTGAAAAGCGCCTTGTGACCTCGCTCTTTCTCGGCACGGCGCTGTCGATTTCCTCGGTAAAGATCGTGGCGAGCGTCGTGCGCGACATGGGATTTGTCCGGCGCAATGTCGGGCAGGTCATCCTCGCCTCGGCCATCGTGGATGACACGATCGGCTGGATCATCATCGCAATCACGTTCGGCCTTGCCGGCCAGGAGAGCTTCGGCTGGCCTTTGGTT
>JBBWZU010000720.1:0-4604 GCA_039649225.1 Hyphomicrobiales bacterium
TCCGCGAATTTGATTTGCGGCTCCCACTTCAATTCGGTCCGCACGCGCGAGGAATCCGCCGTGATATGGCGTACGTCGCCGAGCCGGTATTGCCCGGTTACGACCGGCTCGGGGCCGTTGAGCGCCCGGGCGATCGCGCGCGCCATGTCGCCGACGGTGCTCGGCGTTCCGGACCCGACGTTGAACGCCCGCACGCCCTTCACGTGCTGTTCGGATGCCGAGACGGTTGCGGCGGCGACGTCGCGCACATGCACGAAATCGCGCCGCTGTCCGCCGTCCTCGAACACTTGTGGCGCATCACCGCGCCGCAGCGCCGATGTGAAGATCGCCGCGACACCGGCATAAGGCGTGTCGCGCGGCATGCCCGGGCCATACACATTGTGATAGCGCATCGCCGCAACCGATCCGCCGGTCACGCGCGCCCAATTGCCGGCGTAGAACTCCTGCGCGACCTTGCTGGTCGCATAGGCGTTGCGCGGATCGAGCGCCACGTCCTCGCCAACAAGCGCGGGACTGAGCGGCGCGCCGCAATGCGGGCATGGCGGCTCGAATCGGCCGGCGGATAAATCCGCTTCGACGCGCGGACCTGGCGTCACCGCACCATGTTCACCGCAGCGCCCGACGCCTTCGCCATAGACCACCATCGAGCTTGCGACCGTGAAGCGGCCTATTCCGGCGCGGGCCATGCCCGCCAGCAACGCGGCGGTACCGGCATCGTTGGACGATGCGTAATCCGGCAAATCGCTGACGGCGACGCCAAGGCCGACCTTTGCGGCAAGATGCAGCACCGCCTCGACACCGCTCAGCGCCCGGTCGACCGCCACGGCGTCACGCACATCCGCCGTTTGGAATTCGACGCTGGCGGGCGGCGTCCAGGTTCGCCCGGCATGAACGTCCGTGCGCAGCGAGTCCATCACGCGCACCTCATGGCCGCGCGCCAGCAGCTCGCGCAAGACATGCCGGCCGATGAATCCGGCGCCGCCTGTGAGCAGGACCTTCATGTTGCGGAAAACCTGTAGCTCATGCGGGCAAGCTGCGCTCTCTTGATGGGCCACGGCCTTGCATTGTAGAACGATCGATCTAGAATGACGCAACAACGGCAAGATGGCAACAGTCCCCTGCCCCGACGTCGCACGAGACCGTGATGGCGCGACCGAGAGAATTCGACGAGCAATCCGTCCTCGAGGCCGCCATTCAGTGTTTCTGGGCGCGCGGCTACGAGGCGACGTCGGTGCGCGACCTTGCCGACCGCATGGAGATAAGCGGAGCCAGCCTCTATAACGCGTTTGGCGACAAGCACGCGCTGTTCCGGCGCGCCCTCGAGCACTACGTGGCGCAGGGATTTGCCGAGCGTGTCCGCCGTCTGGAAGAACAACTTCCTCCGCGCAAGGCGATCGAGGCGTTCCTGTCCGACATCATCGCGCGTTCGCTGAACGACAAGCAACGCAAGGGCTGCATGCTGGTGAATGCGGCGCTCGAAGTCGCGCCGCACGATGCGGAACTGCGCCGGGTGGTGGCTGATTTCCAGGTTCGCGCGGAAGCCTTCTTCCACCGTTGCGTGGAAGCGGGCCAACGCGACGGAACGATCAGCGCCATCCAGCCGGCCAAGGATCTGGCGCGGCTTCTCCTCGGCGTGCTGATGGGAATTCGCGTGCTGGCCAGAAGCCGGCCCGAGCGCGAATTGCTGGAAGGATTGCTCCGCCCGGTCCTCGCGCTGCTTGATGTCCACAATGGCGAATTGAAAAGAGCAAAGCGATGATCGAGCTTTATTATTGGCCGACGCCGAACGGCCACAAGATCACGATGTTTCTCGAGGAAGCGGGCCTCGACTACTGCATCCGTCCGGTGGACATCAGCGCGGGCGATCAGTTCAAGCCGGAATTCCTCGCCTTCTCGCCCAACAACCGAATGCCGGCGATCATCGACACCAAGCCGACGGATGGCGGCGAGCCGGTCACGGTGTTCGAGTCGGCGGCGATCCTGCTTTATCTCGCCGAGAAAACCGGCCGCTTCCTGCCGGCGGACATGCGCGGCCGCAAGACCGTCACCGAATGGCTGTTCTGGCAAATGGGCGGCCTTGGGCCGATGGCCGGCCAGAACCATCATTTCGGCATCTACGCGCCGGAGAAGCTCCCCTACGCCATCGCCCGCTATGTGAACGAGACAAACCGGCTTTATGGCGTTCTCGACCGGCGTCTTGCCGGCCGCAACTTCCTCGCCGGTGGCGACTACACCATCGCCGACATGGCCTCGTATCCGTGGATCGTTCCGTGGAAGCGCCAGCAGCAGAACCTCGACGACTTCCCGAACCTGCGCCGCTGGTTTGACGCCATCCGGGCGCGGCCTGCCACGGTTCGCGCCTACGCAAAGGGCGAGCCGTACGCAAGCCGGCCCGCCGTGACGGAAGAAGGCCGGAAGATCTTGTTCGGGCAGACGGCGGCGTCCGTCAGCGGATCATGAGAATCACGCTGTCGTCCGACGGCGGACTGTCCGCCGTGCGGCAGGTGCTGATATTGCGCCAGATCAGGTTCTTGCGGCGTACGCGCGCCGTTAAGCAGCGCGGACCGTCGAGAGGAATTTATCGACCTCGAGCTTGAGATGGTTGCTCTCGCTCGACAGCGACTGCGCCGAGGAGAGAACCTGACTTGACGCGGAGCCGGTCTCGCCGGCGCCGCGATTGACGTCGGTGATATTGCTCGCGACCATTGCGGTGCCCTTGGCGGCTTCGCCGACGTTGCGGGAAATCTCGCTGGTTGCGGCGCCCTGCTCCTCGACCGCCGCGGCGATTGCCGAAGAGATTTCCGAGATACGTCCGATGGTGACGCCGATTTCCTTGATAGCGCCGACCGAATCCTCAGTCGCGGTTTGCATCGAGGCGATCTGCGTCGAGATCTCCTCGGTCGCCTTGGCGGTCTGGGCAGCGAGCGCCTTGACCTCGGAGGCGACGACCGCGAAGCCGCGGCCCGCCTCGCCCGCACGTGCCGCCTCGATGGTGGCATTGAGCGCGAGCAGGTTGGTCTGCTCGGCGATCGCCGTGATCATCTTCACCACGTCGCCGATGCGGCCCGCCGCCTGCGACAGTTCGGTGATGCGTGCATCCGTCCGCTCGGCCTGCCTGACCGCCTCGCCCGCGATCTTGGCCGATTCCTGCACCTGGCGGCTGATCTCGTTCACCGACGAGGTCATTTCCTCGGTCGCCGAGGCGACCGACTGGACATTGGTGGAGGCTTCTTCGGAAGCAGCTGCGACCGTGCCGGAGAGCGCCTGCGTGCTTTCAGCGGTCTTGGTCAGGGTGTTAGCCGCCGCCTCAAGTTCGGTCGACGCTGACGACACGGTTTCGATGATGTCGCCGACGGCGGCCTGGAAGTTATCCGCCAACTTGTGCATGTCGGCCTTGCGCTGCGCCGCGGCATGCACTTCGGCTTCCTTCTGCTCCGCTTCCATCTTCTCGATGCGGAGCAGGTTCTCCTTGAAGACGTTGGCGGCATTGGCGGCATCGCCGATCTCGTCGCCACGGCCGACATAAGGCACGTTGACCTGTTTGTTGCCGCCGCCGAGCTCGAGCAGAACTTCGGCGATCCGCCGGATCGGTTTGGCGATTGAAAGCATGCCGAATACGGCCGAACCGATCAGGACCAGCATCACGATGGCGCCAACGCCCATGCCGAGGCGCTCCGCGGTATCCGTGACGGAAACCGCACCGGCGCTGGCCTGCTCGGCCTGCTGCCTTGCCGACTCGACGACCTTGTCGGTCAGTTCGCCGATTTCACCCGCCAGCGGCAGGGCTTTGTCGCGCGCGAGCGACGCGATCTGGTCGCTCACCTGAACAAAACGGTTCATCACGGACTTGGACTCGGTGACAAGCTGGACGAGGCCATCGATCGTGGCAACGAGCGCCTTGTCGTCGACTTCGCCGCGAAGCTTGCGGAGCTGCGCGAGCGCCTTTTCGATACCCTCGCTGACGTGCGTGGCCTGCGCGGCCTCCTCGGTGGCCGCATAACGCCATCCGGCAAGACGCGCGGTGCTGAAGGAGTCCGATGCGTCGCGCAGCGCGTTCTCGATCTCGTGGCTTTTTTCCGTCTTGGCGCGCTCCAGCGCATGGATCGCCGCGCCATACTGCTTGTCCCAAGCGGCGCCGTTTTCGTCGCGCTTGACCGCGAGCGTAAAGAGTTCCGCCTTGCCGGCCGCCATCTCTTTGGCAAAACCCACATAGCTGGTCGCGAGATTCTTGATTTTTTCAAAACGCTCGCGATTTTCCGGGAGATGAACGAGTTTCAACGCGTCATTGGCGAAATGCGCCAGGGCTTCCTGGCGTGCCTGCAGGCTCGTTGTGGCCTTTTGAACCTGGCCGGCATCATGTGCGAGCCGCAAATCGCGGACGCCGAGCATCATTCCGCGCGCGGCTGCCTTGGTTTCGGCAGCCTCGAGGCTGATGATCCGCTGCGCCGTTGCGGCCTCGCTGGAACGCGATACCGACGCGCTGCCGATGACCTGATTGACCAGCATGCCGCCAACCAGCACGACGCCGACGCCGGCCGACAGGCCGAGCTTGGCGCCGATACGGAATTTGAAGCCATTGAGAGCCATGTTGCCCGCCTTTTCTG